>CAZPUW010000718.1:0-1002 GCA_964589795.1 uncultured bacterium | reverse complement strand
TGCAACCGGTGCCGATATTGCCGGGCCGATACTGTTACCGACTAAGCGTCGGGTAGTAACGGTGAACCGGTCTCCACATTCCGACAAGAAATCACGCGAGCAATTTGAGACGCGTATTCACAAACGGTTGTTAGACATCCGCAATTCGACAAACCGCACGGTAGATGCTTTGATGAAGCTTGAACTGCCAGCCGGTGTCGATATCGAAATCAAGACGTGAGATAGATTGAGCGTCTTGTAGTTCCAATACCTGCGTAAAGAGCGCATGGCATGAACCGGGTAAATAGAGAGAACAATGTCTGGAATAATCGGTAAAAAATTGGGTATGGTCACCATCTTCTCTGAAAAGGGAGATGCAATTGCCGGAACGGTGATTGAAGCGGGACCATGCATCGTGACCGCAGTGCGGACGAAAGAGCACAACGGTTATACGGGGGTACAGCTTGCCTTCGGCGATGTAAAAGAAAAGAATTTGACGAAACCGGAAGCCGGCACTTACAAAAAATTAGGTGTCGACTTAAAACGCGTAGCCCGCGAATTTCGCGGTGCAACCGGCGAACTGAAACAAGGCGATGTACGAACGGTCGAGTTTTTTCAAATCGGCGAACGGGTAAAAGTTGTCGGTACATCGAAGGGTAAAGGTTTCGCGGGAGCGATGAAACGACACAACTTTAGCGGCGCCGATCAAACACACGGCGCCCATGAGTCGTTTCGCGGTACCGGTTCTATCGGTGCACACAGTTATCCGGCACGCGTATTTCCCGGCAAAAAATTTCCGGGTCACATGGGCGATGCGCGGGTAACGGTAAAGAATGTAAAAATTGCCGCAATCGATGCCGAACGCAACTTGATCGTTGTACACGGTGCCGTTCCCGGTGCGAACGGTGGTATTGTGGAATTACGCAAATTAGGGGGTGGCAAGTGAAAGTTCCCGTATTGAATCGTGACGGCGTCGCCACCGGCCGTGAAGTGGATTTACCGGATGAAGTTTTCGGTATCGTT
>CAZPUW010000717.1:0-1017 GCA_964589795.1 uncultured bacterium | reverse complement strand
GTCCTGTTGGAAGCGGGGTTGCCAGTCCCGGTAAAAGGACCCGATTCGTTGTTGCCCAATTCATTGCTTGCGATTGCAACGTCAATAGAGTTAGCAAAGGAACTTCCGTTCGAGGATACGGTTCTTCCATTTTTACAATCCGTTTCGTTATTAATCAACGAAGCGCCGGTTAAAGAGGAAGCAGTAGAAAATAAAAGCGCTTCTATAAAAGAAATTACAACACTACTCACAGGTTATCGCGAACGATGGCTGTCTTTTGCTACGGAAACGAAACAACCGCTCGCATTTCACTATGTGAGCTCTGCGCTGAAAATTATCGAAACCTGCGGTATCGAATTCGTCCCAGCTCTGGAAGAAAATCTGCTTGCGATTTTTGAGTCCCTTCCTGTTACTGAAGCAACAAACCAAACAAACGATAGCATAGATGAAGCTGAATTTAAAGTTGCGCAAGCGATTTATACGCTCGATGACGAAACACAACTCGATACGTTGATTGCGTTGTTATTTGCGGTAGATGGTGAACGAATCACCAAAGAAGAAAATCAAACCATTGCGCATTCGTTGAAACACGAGATTGAAAAAACGCTTCACATTCTCCCACTAACTAAACAGCTCCCCGATGCACAAGCCGATACTGAATCGCTATCACTTTCAGATTTACCAATTTTAATTGAATTTGGAAAAGCAAATGCGGCAATGAAGTTTGTTCGGACATGGATAGAATCGGGTGGCGAATCCGATCCGCTTTGGGGCGTGTTGGTTCGTTGTGCAGCACGGGTGGATGCGGTTCCTCAGCGTGGGATGGCAATGCTCGCCGTCGCGATACTTGAACGGTGGTATCGCTCAACGGCATCATCTAAACGAGCATCTTTCGTGTATGCCGCGGCATCATTGCTGGTTACGTTACCACAAAATTACCGAATTGCGGGACGTTTTCGTGAAGAAGATGAGTAAATTCAATACGGAAAGAAAAATTCAACGATAGCGGTCATCACAAAATTCAGGGCTAAAAAGGAA
>CAZPUW010000716.1:0-1019 GCA_964589795.1 uncultured bacterium | reverse complement strand
GGTCGCACCCTTCATTCCTCGCAATGACAAATGAGGAACAATGGATATAACGAATCCGGGAAAAATTGCACCGTACGTTTTCATCCTCGAATCGATTCTCGCAAAGAGTAGGTACACGAAATTTGCGGATGTTATCGGACTACGGGGTGATGAAACGGTGCTCGAATTCGGCTGTGGGTGGGGTGCGGGAGCACGTGCACTCGCGGAGCGGTTACCGAAGGGTAAGTTGATTTGTTTCGATATTTCGACAGAATGGATTGCTGTCACGAAACGCCGCCTCAAAATATTCTCTAATGTCCGTTTCATTTTGGGTGACATTACGAAACTCGCACCCGAAGAAAATTGCGCGGACATCATCACGATTCATTATGTCCTGCATGATATTCCGCAACCGCAACGCATTCCGGTGATGACGGCATTGGTGAAGTGGTTGAAACCGGACGGCCGGATTGTGCTCAAGGAACCGACGAAGAAGAACCACGGGATGCCCGCCGAAGAGATCCGCGCGATTATGAAGCAAGTTGGATTGAAAGAAAGTAAGTGGAAAGAAGAAAAGGGACGAGCAGAAGGGGTGTTTGAACGGTAATCCTTTTTTAAAGAAAAGCTGTTTATTTAAACTGCCGAGTTGCCTTATTTTAATAAAATGTCTTTACTTAAAATAAGGAACGTTATGCGACCGAGCGGTGCAACTAGATTGGATGAATTTGGAAAACGGAGTCGTTGCAGTGAACAAAACACTAATTATCGACCATGTTAAACCACGTTGTTTCGGAACAGTAAAACGATACGGTTCTCCGAGCTCTAATGACTCAAAACAATACACTTTAAGTGAAGTCGCCACGGAATTACATCGCACACATCGAGATATTCTAGACTTCCTCATTAGAATCGGTTATAACATTCCGAAAAAACCACCGCAAGCAATGTTGAAATGGCGGTTGAATTACGAAATATATCTAGAATGCTTAAAGCAGTTCGACAAAATTCGTTGGCAACGAACCCATGAAACATTACATCAA
>CAZPUW010000715.1:0-1021 GCA_964589795.1 uncultured bacterium | reverse complement strand
TGGGGAGGGGGCATACCGGAAACCGAACCGTACCGGCACTTCCGGCAATACGCGATGTTCGACACCAGCACGGACTTCCATTGTATTCAACAGGTGTTGCCCGGCATAACCTAAATCAGCACTCTTCCAGTTTGTCCATTCCAATTCGAGTACGATGCGTGAACGAAGCGCTTGTCCGGGAATGTATTCGATGGCACCACCGACGGACGTTGGATACGTGCGATTGATAACTGTGGTGTGCGATGAAGAATAATTCGATAACGTTGTGTCGGTGGTGATTTTATCGTTCCAGCCGCCCCGAAGCGTCAAATTTACACCGGCGCGTAACCGGTTATTGACTTGCATCGTCAATCCGGCGCGGGTTTCAAGTTGGGCGTTGTCCGGGTCATTGGTTACTTGAGTAACAGCGTTGCTGTCGGATGGGAGGTAACGGTTAAAAATGCTCTTCGTTTTAATTGAACCGCTGTTGATGCCGACCGAGAGACCGGCAGACAATTTATTCCATACCGGAACTGCCGCCGATAAACCGGTCCAGCGACGTACTCCTTCGGTTTTGTCGGATACTCGTCCCAGAATCCTATCCTGCAAACCACCGGTTGAGTAACGGTCGCGGACTTCTTCGAAATACGTGTAATAATAGTCGAGTACCGGTTTGGTAACGAATGCAACCGTCCACGGCATGCCGTTTTCGCTCTTCATCGAGAATGAAGCCCCTAACGCGAATTGCGCATCACCCATCGAGTTGGACGTGTATTGGTTTTGAGCAAGAACACCGGCAAAACCATCGTATATCGGGAATGAACGGGACTCGATGGTTTCAGGAAACATCGCAACCGCTTCGACATGGAGACCTTTCGGTAAGTATGCCAATTGCGCAGGGTTCCGCGAGCCCTCGATGGGGCCGGTGGCACCGATTAAACCGACTTCACCCATAGCGAGTGAGCGTGCAGTGACGCCAACAATGGGATCTCCGGTATAACGGCCTTGGGCAGGTACTGCCAAAACAGCGCCGGTTAAACTA
>CAZPUW010000714.1:0-1024 GCA_964589795.1 uncultured bacterium | reverse complement strand
AAAGGTACTCATTGGTGCGAGAATAATATGCCAGATCGTATCCGAAAGGCGGGACTCCACCGAGCCACCACCCACCCTCGGCACGCGTCAATAATCCCCGTATGGTTACTTTCGAAAGGTCTTTCAACTCCTGCCGGGCTTGCCACTGCTTTACGGGACGCAGAAGATCGTCAGTATCGTCGCCGTTGAATCCTTCCGAAACGTAGATGATTTCGATACCGCGTGTTTTCAGTTGATGCCGGTAGTACCCCGCCTCGTCGTTATCGACTCTTCCGAATCGTTTTATGTCGTACACCAGCACTTGCTTGAACGGACACGACTTCAGTTTCGCATCCGCGATCAATTTCAAGAATGCTGTTCGTCCATCGGTCGATGCTCCTGATATCGCATCGTCGGTGTAGAAGTTCAATATCTCAATCCCATGATTGAGCGCATATCCTTCGATGGTGCGGCGTTGATCTCCGATGGATTGTTCCTGCCGATCAGTGGAACGCCTCAAGTATCCCACCGCCGGATGATAGTTGTTGTTACTCAGAACCATTATCGTACTCCTCCCGTTGAATCGTTATTGAGTGCTGGAAGGGTGCAATTAAGGGGTGCCGAAGTCAAGGCGGGGTCGGGCGTTCCGGCTGCGGGAGGATTGCGCGTGCCCGCGTTAGACTGTCGCTGAATCGCTGTAGACAATGACCATTTTGCCAACACTCGAAACGCGAGATGCTGGCGTTCGATCTCCTCTACGTTCGGAGTGCGATACACCGCAATGAGTTTTATCGCGGTCTGTTGTATTCCGGGTGCAGTTAATGTTTTTGATTTTTTCATTGCTTTTTCCGATCAATCAATACTGCACTCTATTAAAGCAACCGGCGTGCCAGTTTTTTAGAGACAGAATTGATGTAATCAGAATCGGTAAGTAGCGAGGAAATCAAGGTGAGACATTACTGCGAAAAACAATATGAGTTATCCACCGCCTAAAATAGGCGGTCGCAAAGCCAAGCCCTGTCTGACGACCGTTCAAAATGAACAC
>CAZPUW010000713.1:0-1028 GCA_964589795.1 uncultured bacterium | reverse complement strand
AACGATTGCAAGGACGCACATCGTAATAAATACTGGATTTCGCAACGATACTTCGGTTATCTTCATCGTGTACTACTCCCTGCCACGATTACAGTATCTCCATCGGTAAGAAAATCCGAGCCGCTGGTGACAACTGTGTCGTTATTACTCAGACCAGATAGTATCTCGACCCAATCAGAGTCCTTGATACCAGTGGTTACCGGCATTTTGTGCACCATCGGTGCTCGGAAAACTGTTGCAAGCTGTTTGCCGTTTTGTGTCTGTAACGAAGAACCGGCAATAAATAACGCTTCGCGATTTTGAATCAGTATTCTCACTTGCAAATACATTCCGGGTTTTAACCGCGAATCTTTAATCGTAATCTCCGTCATCGTCGCGTGTGATGCGTCGTTCGCCGTTGGTTCGATTTTTGTCACGTTGCCGTGAAACACTTCATTCGGATACGCACTACAACGGACTTCCGCGGTCAATCCTTTACGGATTTTTCCAATATCTTTCTGCGCGACCGGTGCTTGAATAAGAATATTGGAAACATCTTCAATCAAATAAATCGGAGTCTGGGTCGTAATCATCGCACCGTTGTCGAGGAATTTCTTCGTAATTACGCCGCTTGCCGGACTGATTAAATCAGTTTGCGAATATTCGAGTGGTTGCAGGTTGCGGTCGATTTTCGCCAGTACATCCCCTTGCTTCACAACACTCCCGACATCTACCCGTTGTTCGAGTATCTTACCCCCTAACGTAGGTGTGACCGTGACAGTTGCGTTTGCCGTGGCTTGACCCCACGTCTCAATCGCATCCATCACCCCTTTTGTTTTTGGTGTTGCTACCTCAACCCGGGCATACACCACCGGATTTACCTGCGCACGTAATACCGCTTTTTCGACGATGGTCGAACGCACTCGCCATGCCAAAACACCGACCAACACGATAACGAATAGTAGTAATATATATTTCTTGTTCATTTGGTAGTTCCTCTGAGTAAGTCGTTGCGCAGCTCACCGGTTGCTTTGTGCAAACCGACAAAC
>CAZPUW010000712.1:0-1029 GCA_964589795.1 uncultured bacterium | reverse complement strand
TGTTACGGCTTTGTATCCCGCGCCGTGCCTATACGAATAGCCATCTTGAATTTGTCGCTGACGGTCTCAAGAAATTGAAACAACGCGCAAGTTCGATTATGGGCTTACAAATGACGTATGAACCACCGATACTCCGGCATTTTACCGCGAAGTTCGAAAAAGTTCACGCCGCATAATTTCATTAGTAAACAAAAAACGCCCGATACACTATCGGGCGTTTTTTGTGTTCAACCAATCAGTTACTTATCGGTATTCTCAGTTTTGGGTGGCGGTGCTTGTTCACCATTTTCCCATTTACGTTCGCGCCGTTCAATTTTATGTTCTTGTTTCATCTCCCACCGTTCGTGCGCCCATCGCACAAAAGCATTGGACTCGCGGTATTCCTTCAGTTGGTCTTCGTTAAGAATCTTTTCAATTTTCTGATTCATCGTTTCGATGCGGCCTTTACCAAGCGCGACAAGTTCTTCGTGGGTCTTCGCGGTTTTATGGTCGGCGATGGCTTGTTCGCGGGTTTCCGTCAGAATTTCGCGAAGAGTTGCCGATTGTTTCTCGTCAAGTTTGTACTTTTCTTTCAAGTGGTTAAAGATATGCTCAATCGTGGGCATCTCTTTTTTCGCAACCGTCGCACTTTCCGCTGGTTTGGATTCGCTCATCGGTTTTGCTTCTGGTGCTTTCACATCCGTTTCGGATTTTTGGTCCGAAGCCGCTTTCGGAGCATCTCCTTCGGCAAATACCGTACCTGCGACTAACGAAATCGCTAATGACACAAATAAAAATAACCGTTTCATACTTACTCCAATAATCGGGCTAATCGACCCTATTTTACAGATTAGAACTAATGCTCGTTAATACGCAAAGCGAATGGGGAATAGTCGTGATGGTAGTCCACAACATCGCTGTGGTCGGCACGCTTCAAATAATTGCAAACGATGTACGTGATAGGTGTTGCAACCACTTCGACACCGACTTTGAAAATGTAATTCGAAGCTACGATTGTCCAGAGTAGTTCATTACTGATGGTTCCGTAAA
>CAZPUW010000711.1:0-1030 GCA_964589795.1 uncultured bacterium | reverse complement strand
GATTAACAATTTTATCGCAATAAGGTAAATTTTGTATATGTAATGTATATGTATTGTATAGGTAATGTATATGTGGGGCGAATTGCATCCGCCCGGTCATGGGTTGTGGGTGGTAGGCGGTAGTAAAAGAAAAAAAATACAGTTCGGGAGACCTATACCACCTAATAAAGTGGGGAACAGGGAACGGGAGACAGGAAAAGATACAAGATAAAGAACAGGCGGGCACGGTGACCCGGCCCGAACCTACACAAAATTGACCGACAAGAATGTCGGACGTACTATGGTTAACGGAGCTTCAATGAACTACCACAAATCTTTTCTTGCCCTCTTTACCATTCTTTTTGTATCTGTTTCCTTATCTTTTTCTTCTCCCCACAACCCAACACCTACCACCCAAGACCCATCTTTTTCTCATCCACCATCCACTATCCACCATTCTCCTTCACGGAGAACAAGGGTCAATGGGACTCTCGCGTCCTCTACAAATGCAACGCCCGCAATGGTATGACATGGTTCCTCGAACGGGACGGAGTAACACTTCTTACTTGTGTCGAGGATAAAACGCAGCCGGCGCTGCCGGTTGATCCGATGGACAGAGACCTGCCGGAAATGCTACGCAAACATCCGGCACGGTATCCGATGAAATCACACGCATTAAAATTCAAATTTCTCGCGACGAGCACTGTAGGGGCGCAATTGATTGCGCCCGCGGGTCGCATCAATGCGGCCCCTACAATGGCTTCCCCACAATCCGTCGAGCCGCAAGGCGAGCTCCCTTGGCATAACAACTATTTCTTGGGTAACGACTCGACAAAATGGGCACCGAATTGCCGGAACTACACGAATATTGTGTATCGCGATGTGTGGGATGGAATCGATATCGAATGGTATGAAGAGAATGAAAAACTCGAGTTTGATTTTGTCGTGCAACCCGGTGCGGATGCGAGTCAGATAAGGATGAGTTGTGAGGGGTTAACGGGAGAGATGTCGTTAGATGGATTTGGGATTCAGGATTTGGGATTCGGGGAAA
>CAZPUW010000710.1:0-1030 GCA_964589795.1 uncultured bacterium | reverse complement strand
TCCCATCTGCTTGCATATATTCCTTGGCCACTCGAAGTACATCTTCATTTTTCACTTTACGTATGCGATCTAAATAAAGTGTACTCTTTTTGTAGTCCCCACCATCAGCTTCGAAATGTCCCAACAACGAGGCAATACCGCTGGTTGTTTCCAATTCGCCGATTTGTTCGGTCTCGAGTTGATTTTTCGCTTTTTCGAGTTCTTCTACGCTAATGCCTTCGTTTCTAATTCGTTCTACTTCTTCCCATAACGAATTTTCTACCTTTTCCAATGGAGCTTCCGGTTGAAGGGCAACGAGGAAAATAAACAATCCGGGTCCGACCAACGGCAATAATTCACCGAGTGCATAACGCGCGGTTTGATCTTTATACACTAATCGTTGAAACAATCGGCACGACTGGCCATGCGACAATGCACGTGAAACAATTTCCAATGCGGGAAGATCGGGATGGTCAAACGGTGGAATACGGAAACTGGCATACAGTAACGGTAGTTCGGTCGGATACTTATGTATGATTCGCCGTTCGCCTCGTTGCGGAATTTCGTCCATGTTGGGCGCGGGTGGCGTAGGTTGAGAAGGAATTTTACCCCAATATTTTTTAACCAACTTTACCGCTTTATCACTTTCGAAATCGCCAACGATTACACCGACGACATTGTTCGGTGCATAATGCAGGCGATAATATTCATGGATATCGGATAAAGAATAGTTTTGTATATCGGACATCCAACCGATAATAGGCCAATGATATGGCGCCGAGCGGTAACTATTGACGATAAGTTGTTCTTGTGCTGAACCGGTTACGCTATTATCGTAACGCATCCGTCGTTCTTCTGCGACAACTTTTTTCTCTTCGCGTAAAACGTTTGGATCCAGTTTTAAATTTGCAAACCGTTCCGCTTCCAAATGGATTATTAATTCCAGTTGGTCGCTCGCGATAGTTTCGTAATAAACCGTGTGATCGAATGAAGTATATGCATTTAGGACACCGCCGTATCGTTTCACCAAATTCGCATGTTGTTCCGGACC
>CAZPUW010000709.1:0-1036 GCA_964589795.1 uncultured bacterium | reverse complement strand
TTACCGGATGTGAATCTAACTGTAAGAATAAAAAAGGCGGGCATTGCCCGCCTTTATTATTTACCCAATTTTTTTTATTTCGCGATCACTTTCACTCGCACTTTTCCATCTTTATCATCAAGGTCTTTTTGCATTGTTTCAATTTGAGTCTTGATTGCTTCAGGACTGACGTCGATGTCGTAATCGTTATCTTCGTCTATACTGGGGAGTTCATCGGAATCATTATCGCTGAACACTTCCGTTTTCATACCCGGCATCCCAATCGACTTCCGTAATTTGACGATTTTGACATTACCGCCATCCATTCCACCGAAACTACCGAACTCTTTCAGAGTGCGTAAATGGTGATTGGCTTTGAAAAGAGCGGCTTCGACATCAAGTTCCTTACCCTTACTGTCGACAAATTTCTTCGCTTCTTCAAGTTGTTGTTTCGCCGCGGTGATGGCTTCCTTACTAAGATCGATTTGTGCATTCAGTTCGGTCTCCATCCGCGAAATACGCTTTTCGAGATTATCGACCCGTTCCTTGAGTGTGGGCGGTTCGATTTTCTTCTCCACTACTTTTTCTTCGGCGTTCGCAACGACGACGAAACTGAGGAGCAATCCTGCGATGACGATTGCAAATATCCTCTTCATACTACCTCCGGTTGAAAAGATGCGATTTAATCCGCATCGGTGTCGTGAGCCACTGTTGCATGATACGCCGGACGCAATACTCGAGTTCCCGGTTTATCGTTGCATTTCTGACATTGTAAATGTACGTTACATCCAATGTATCCTACACCCAATCCACAAACCGACTATGCAGTTTATATCCATGTCCCATTTTGTCGGAAACGGTGTCCATATTGCGATTTTTATTTACGAACCGATGCAAATCGCAGGTTAAATCCATTCATCGAAGAATTACCGACTGAATGGCGACAGCGCCTGAAACACCCAATATTTGCAGATGGAAAACCTTACTCGTTGTTTTTTGGTGGTGGAACACCATCCATTTTAACGACTGAAATAGTCGGGCAGTGGATAACCGAGTG
>CAZPUW010000708.1:0-1038 GCA_964589795.1 uncultured bacterium | reverse complement strand
CCACCGTTTTGTTGTTGGCGTCGATAATCGAGTCGAGTGTCGTCGATTTACCCGAACCCGTAATACCGGTAACCAACACCAAACCCATCTTTACGTGCGCTAACGATAACACGCGGGCTACATTATTGTGCAATTCCAAATCTTTAAACGGACGGATCGTTCCGTGAATATGCCGCATATTCAGTGCGAGATGGCCCATCTCAAGGTATGCGTCGGCACGAAATCGCAACTGATCCGTCTTGTCTTTGCTCGGCGTCGTTACGATTGCCGTGTATGAAAAGTCGCAATTGCGTTCTTTCCAAAGCGACCACAACTGCGATTCATCAAGCATATTCAGAATCGCTACGTCGATTTGATCGGGAGTCATACGTCCTAATGATTCATCCGGTTTTTTCAAACCGTGGATGCGGTACCAAATGTACCCTTGTGACGATAACCCACCCATGTCGACGTCGCTGGCGCTCGAATCCGGCATCTTCGCCGCGATATCCGTCATGAATTGAAAGAGCGGTTGTTTCTGGCGCCAATCGAATTTTTTGAGAATCGCGGACATTTGCCGCAAACGCTCGACACCCGTTGAATAGGGATCGATTTCGCCCAAAATCTGATTGGTAATATCTACCAATTCCTGCGACATTAAAAGATCCGCATTGTATTTACCGCATTGTACCGGTTATGGTCAATGACGCATAACCATTTAGACCGTTAACCGAACATGTTACCGAAACATTCACGAGACGGTAAGTTGTATCGGCGTCTGATAATGAAAAGACAAAATTTGTCCAAGCCCTGCTCCAAGTGTCAGGATAGGTCACATTTACGTCGCCGGAAAGATTGCCGGATGTTGTACCGACTGCGAAGACTGTACCTTCCGAGAAAGGGTGGTCGAATTCATCGGAAACATGGACATGGAAAGTACGGCTGCCGCCATTTTCAATATTGAATGTATCGGCCTGAATGGAAAAATTCGCCGGTGCCCCCGTCCATAAAACCCGTCCCGGCATGATATAAGATTGATGCAGCCAATCAACGGTTTGC
>CAZPUW010000707.1:0-1040 GCA_964589795.1 uncultured bacterium | reverse complement strand
GAAGACTCGTCACTGATAACCGTCAGTAACTTTGTCATGGAAATTTCGTCTGGACCCACGAACGAAGCAAAACAGTCCCTTGCCTTCATCATCTGTAATACAAATCGCGCCGCATTCAGCACCCAGCCGGGCAGAAGCTTCGTAAAGAATTCCGGGAACCATAATGTGAGACCCGATGCACCAATCGCCGCCACACCCCAGAATACCGCCAAGTAATCGAATTTCTCCCAATAGGTGAACCGGTCGAATTTCGGCTTCTTCGCAATGTGGAAGAAAAATCCGATATGTTGAATGAAATCAACTGCATCTTTCCATTGCGGCACCATGCTATCCGGTCCCCACAATGTCTCTTTAATCGTCAGATTGCGTTTCGCGATGCGATAGACAAGGTTCCCAAGATGCAAGGCAAAGTAAGTAAACGTGAGTATCGCCGCACAGCGGTGCATGAGTGCCATCGTATGGAGCGAGAGTAAGTTGTGCGCTATCCAATATGATGCGGCGGTATGGCTGTACTTCAGCGGCAATCCCGTCATCGCGAGCGTGAGGAAGCTGACAATCACCATCCCGTGTACGACGCGGTCATACACCCCAAATCGTTTATAGCGGAATTGTCCCTGCCACCGTTTATGCGCACCGTGCCGGATTCTATCCATGACCTGCCGGAACATCCACGCCAGTGTATGCAAGCCGAATACCGTCAATGTTATGAGCAACAACCACTTCATAGCGAAGTGTATGAAATCTAAAATCGGGTGTCCCGACGGCGCCATCGGGTCGTAGTGTTGCAGTTGGGCGACAAAATTCGCATTCGCGTTTTTATGGCACTGTGCGCAGGTTTGTATAATATGCTGTTGCGATATCTTCGATTCGGGATTGTCTTTTGGCAGAATCAAATGATTATCATGGCACGAGACACACGTTGCGAATTGTTCCCCCTGATATCCGAGTGAATACGCTTTGCCGTGGTAGGTATTCAAATACCCCGCGACGACATTCGGATTGATGCGGAACCGGTTCATTACTTCGCGGTTGGTGTGGCA
>CAZPUW010000706.1:0-1047 GCA_964589795.1 uncultured bacterium | reverse complement strand
CAATAAACACTAATAACCTACAACAAACTAAACCCAACTTAAATATAGCCGCCATTACCGTCACCGAAAAGCCTGAGGAAGTCCGTAAGCGAATCGGATTTATGACCAGTACCACCGGCTTGTACCCGCGATTAACCGGACGGGAAATTCTGCGGTACTTCGGCAAATTAAGTGGATTCGATACTTCGGGTTTGGAACAAAGAATCAATGAAGTGATTCGTGAATTTTCCTTAGCTGAATACATCGACCGTAAATGCGACAAACTTTCCACCGGGCAAAAACAAAGAATAAATGTTGCCCGGACTTCACTCCACCATCCTCAATTATTGGTACTGGACGAACCGACGGCAGGCCTTGACGTTCTTGGCGCTCGAACTATCGTCGATTTTGTCCGCAAAGCCCGCAGCGACGGACAGTCGGTCTTATTTTCCACCCATCGGATGGAAGAAGCGGAAGCGCTTTGCGACCGCATCGTTGTGATTCACAAGGGCCGTGTTGTCGCCGACGGCACTATCCACGATCTTCGGGCAAAGACCGGGAAAGCTGGCTTGCAGGACCTTTTCTTATCGATAATAGGTGAATAGGGGGAGTCGTGGGAATTAATTTCAAACATATCGTTATCGTCTTCCGGAAGGAACTCCTCGATATCCTCCGTGACCGCCGCACGATTTACGCGATGGTCATTATTCCTATGCTGTTCATGCCGGTAATTACGGTAGGTGTGTCATGGTTCATGAAACGGCAGATGCATAAATTGGAAACACAACAAGCGGTTGTAATGGTAATCGGTGCGGATAAGTTCCCGTTACTGATGGATGAACTGCGCAAGGATAATCGTTTACAGATTATCGATACCGTTGTCGATACCGCGAAAGCGATGCAACTACTTCGTGAAGAATCGATTCGCGCTGTTGTGCAAATACCACGCGAATGGACAAAGGCATTGATAGATAACGGTGAATTACCGTTTGATTCAATTCGGGTATATTACCTCGCCGCGAAGGAAGAATCACAAATTGCCCATGAACGGGTGAGTGAAGCGATAAA
>CAZPUW010000705.1:0-1052 GCA_964589795.1 uncultured bacterium | reverse complement strand
ATGATGAGTTCGGTACAAATCACATTCTTGAAACTGCTCAACGGCGGAAGCTTGTCGGGAGCGACACCACGCGCTTCTTCGATGGTGCGATGAATGACGGAACATGCGAGCAGTGTGTAGAACCAACCACGGGTCTGGTCGATGGCTTCACAGATAAAGTCGGCGGGGTATTGCTTATCGCGACCATCCATGCGCTCGATGGAATTTGGCGCATAGGGGTATCCCCATTGTCCCCACGGCATCATACCGGCATCGAACCAACTATCGAGAACAAAGTTTTCGCGAAATAACGTCTCACCAGTTTCGGGATGCTTGATACGAATTTCGTCAATTACCGGTTTATGTAAATCGAAACCTTTCGGGATGGGATCAAGCGCGAGTTTTTCTAATTCCTGATGGGAACCGATACAATATTCGCGGTATTCGGAACCTTCCTTCCGGTTCGTCCAAATGGGAAGCGGACTACCCCAATAACGCTCACGGGTGAAATTCCAGTCAATGACATTTTCGAGCCAATTACCGAAACGACCATCACGAATGTGTTCCGGTTGCCAGTTAATGGA
This sequence comes from uncultured bacterium, assembly GCA_964589795.1. Lineage (GTDB taxonomy): Bacteria > Electryoneota > JAOADG01 > JAOADG01 > JAOADG01. The sequence goes on along the minus strand of CAZPUW010000705.1, from coordinate 489 downwards.
TTGGTTTCCAGCCAAGAGACGGGATTTGAGGTCGGTCATACGGAAGAACCAACCTGCGCGAGCGAAGTACATTAATGGTGTATCGCAACGATAGCAGAAGGGGTACTCGTGTTCGTGTTTCTCTTTGGCAAAGAGAAGTCCGCGACCGTGTAAGTCTTTCAGAATGTCGAGATCGAGTAGGGTATCGCCTTTATCATTCTTCGCTTTGAAAAACCTTTTACCATAAACTGGCACAGCTTCAATAACATTTCCGTTTTCATCGACATTTTGAACTACGGTCAAATCATTTTGTTGTATCAAACGGAAATCATCTTCACCATAAGCGGCAAGGTGAACAATACCAGAACCATCATCGGTTGTCACAAAGTTATCTACTACAACTTTATAGTCATTATCATTATCACTCAGTTGCCAGTCTTCCCACAATGGGATATATCTTGTACCAAGAAGCAACTTGCCTAAAAAGGGTTCTGATTCAGAATAACTTAG
>CAZPUW010000704.1:0-1053 GCA_964589795.1 uncultured bacterium | reverse complement strand
CCTCTCAATATGCAAATCTTTGTTTGTCGCGGCAATAATCCGTACATCCGCCAGTAAATTTTTCGTACCACCCACGCGCCGAAACGTTTTTTCTTGCAGGACCCGCAGCAATTTCACTTGCAATGGTGCAGATAAATCCGCGATCTCATCGAGAAACAGCGTCCCATTGTGCGCCAGTTCGAACAACCCATTCTTGATTTTATCGGCACCGGTGAACGCACCTTTCTCATGCCCGAAAAATTCGGTCTCCAGCAGCAATTCCGGGATTGCACCGCAATTGATATCGATAAATGGAGAATTTGTGCGGTGACTACGTCGGTGTATTTCGCGCGCGACAACTTCTTTACCCGTACCAGATTCACCAAGCAGAATTACCGGTGTGTCATCCTGTGCCACTTTCGTAATCTGCTTATCGATAGCAGCCATTTGTTCGGAGGCGTAGATGAACTTCCGTTCGGAGCCATGCGTCTGAGTGCGACGCAGCATCAAGCTCTCGATTTGACCACGACGAATTAGCTCAATCTTTTTTAGAATCACCGGTAGCTGGTCTATCAATTCCTCTTTTACAATGTAATCGACGACACCAACGGAAAGCACTTTCAGAGCGGTTTTGACCGATTGCATCCCGGAGATAACGACTACCGGACAGAGCGGCTCATTCTCCCGAATATATTTGAGTAGTTGGAATCCTAACGAACCATCCTCCATAATTTTCGCACCATGCCGTTCGGGAAGCATCAAGTCGAGTAGTACAAAGTCGTATTGGTCGGATTTGAGTTTCTCCATCGCTTGCGAATAATGGATCGCTGCATCGATATCGAACTGCGAGCCAAACGCCTTACGAATCGTCTGCCGGTCGTATTCATTATCCTCAACCAACAAGATGCGGACTCGACAACCCGAACCGTTTCCACTCATAGAACAACCTCGAATGTCGTGCCGACATTGGGTTCACTCTCGACGAGACGAACATCGCCACCGAGAGATTGCAGTGTGTGTTTGACTCGGGCAAGTCCGAATCCTTCTGTATCCTTGGTCGAGAAACCGTTATTG
>CAZPUW010000703.1:0-1060 GCA_964589795.1 uncultured bacterium | reverse complement strand
ATTCCGGTGAAAGAAGAAGAAATATTGGTTCCGGCAATCAAGGTGTTAGAAGCGGAAATTCCGGTACCCAAACCGAAATCCAGCCGAAAAAAATCCGAATAATTGAGTACTACTGTGTCCGCGATCAGCGGTAAAAAAATTCTTATCGGTATCACGGGTGGCATCGCCGTCTACAAGACGTGCGAAGTGGTACGGCTGTTCGTCAAAGCTGGTGCGGAAGTCCGGGTCGTCGCCACTAAGAACGCACTCGAATTCATTACACCATTGACGCTCGAAACACTATCGCGTAACCATGTCGAAACAGAGCTTTTTCCCGATGACGGGAAAGCGGATGCGCGGCATATAACGTTGGCAAGATGGGCGGATTTGGTGGTGCTTGCACCTGCCTCGGCAAATCTGCTGGCAAAGATGCGGACAGGTATTGCCGACGACTTATTGACAACAACACTGCTTGCCTACGAAGGTAAAATTCTGGTCGCACCTGCGATGAACACAGCAATGTGGAATCACCCCGCGACGCAAGAGAATGTGGCAGTTCTCAAACAACGCGGCCTGCTATTTATCGGGCCGGAATTCGGTGAAATGGCGGCGGCTAACGAGCAAAGCGGTATCGGACGTATGACTGAACCGGAATTGCTCTTCTTATCGGTTGACCGGTTACTCGACTGGAATAATGCCCTACGCGATGTACCGGTATTGGTTGTAGCGGGACCTACGACGGAACCGATTGATGCGGTGCGTGCCATTACCAATCGTTCTACCGGAGCATTAGGTATCGCCATCGCTGAGCGGTTTTACCGCTGTGGAGCGAAAGTAAAACTTTTACTTGGCGACACACCACGAACAGCTCCCTACGGTATCGAATCTTCCCGCTTCTCGACTGTTGATTCACTCCACAAATTATTAGAAGAAAATGTTCCCGAATATAGAGTGTGGGTGATGGCGGCAGCGGTTTCCGACCGCAGACCCGTCAACGCCGATCCAATGAAAAAAATCAAGAAAGATGCGCTCGGCGACTCAATCAAATGGGACCCGACACCGGATTTACTCGCAACGCTTT
>CAZPUW010000702.1:0-1066 GCA_964589795.1 uncultured bacterium | reverse complement strand
AAGAGGCACTATCAGTGTTACGAGGCGTTAGGCACATCCGCTCGACATCCACACAAGGGGTTTCGGTAGTCATCCTTGAATTTGAGATGGAAGAGAGTGCGAAGGAGATGGCGCTCGAAGTTCGCGAGAAGGTCGCGAATATACGCGGAACGCTACCGCGTGAAATCTTAGAACCGCAGTATGAGAAATTCGACCCGTCGGATTCACCGATTATCACTTACGCAGTGACTGCGACTGATAGTTCGATTACACCAAGTGATTTGCGTTATCTCATCACAAAAAAGTTGGAACCGTTTCTTGAGCAAATTGAAGGGTTAGCGTCGATTTCTTTGTTGGGTGGTGAAGAGCGGGAAATCGAAGTGGCGGTGTCACGGGACCGTCTTGCTGCGGCGGGCCTGCAAATCGACGATGTAGTGCGGGCGATTCGCAATGCCAATGTCGAGATGCCGGGTGGCCGCATTCAAAACAATACCCAAGAGTTTTTATTAAAAACGAATGCATCTTTAAAAGACCCGAAAGAGATTGCACAGATTGTAGTAAAAAATGCGAGTGGATTCCCGATCCGAATCGGCGACGTAGCCGACATCCGCGATACAACGAAAGAGGCACGGCAGCTTTCACGGGCAAACGGTATTCCGTCAGTTACCATGGACATTCGCAAGCAATCGGGTGCCAATACGGTCGAGGTCGCGGCACGCATCCGTGAGAAGATGGATAATATTACGGCAGAGTTTCCCACAATGCGAGCTTCACTGGCGTATGATGATTCGAAATTCATTCGCGATTCGCGTGACGATGTCGTATCCGCGCTGTTGGAAGGAATTGTCCTCGCGTCGTTGGTCGTTTTGCTTTTCTTTCGTGATTTACGAAGCACGATTATTACGGTTGCCGGGCTTCCCGTCTGTATCATCGGGACGTTCTTTGTGATTTATTTGCTGGGTTACACTATCAACATCATCACACTTATGGCGCTCTCGTTGTCCATCGGCTTGTTGATTGACGATGCTATTGTAGTTCGGGAGAACATTTTTCGCTGGATGGAAAAGGGAAAGTCGCCGTGGCAAGC
>CAZPUW010000701.1:0-1069 GCA_964589795.1 uncultured bacterium | reverse complement strand
AGGGCATGGCGACCGTATCTACCGTCAGGAACCTGCTTCCGGGTATGTGACTTCGGGAAACCGCATTCATGTGTATTTGATGGATAACCGTTCGGTTTCCAATTCCGTGGCTGTTCCGAATTTGGTTGGTAAGTCGATTCGCAACGCCTTAAATGAAGTTACAGTTACTGAATTGACGCCAAACATAATTGGTGTAGGTCATGTTATCTCGCAGGAACCGATAGCCGGAACGGTTGTTCCACCGCATTCTACCGTTATTCTGCATTGTGAGGGAACGACGTTATGAGTATGCGTTTCGGCGACCTCTTCAAAAATTGGAGTGACCTATTCGGTGAACGAATCGCAACCGGTATTGCTTACGACTCACGTAAAGTAACACCGGGCGGAATTTTCGTGGCGATACCCGGTACAACTATGGATGGTCATGCTTTCATCGAAGATGCTATCACGCGCGGCGCGGCGGTTATTGTTGGGGAACGGGAAGAAACCGGTTTTCCGGCTGGCGTCACTTTTATCCAAGTACCCGATGCGAGAATTGCATTAACGGAAATTTCGGCGGAGTGGTTCGATTATCCCGCGAAGAAGCTTACTATTCTTGCCGTGACTGGTTCGAATGGCAAAACGACTTCGACGTATTTGATGCAATCGGTACTCAAAGCGGCCAACAAAAAGTGTGCGGTTTTTGGAACCATCGGCCATGTTATCGGTGGCGTACATCGCAATACCGTCCACACCACCCCCGAATCATTCGATTTACAATCGCTGTTTGCCGATGCTGTTTCCGCAGGAGACAGGTTCGTTGCGATGGAAGTCTCTTCTCATGCGCTGGCGCTCAATCGTGTTCATGGTGTGCCGTTCGAAGGGGCAATTTGGACGAACTTGACGCAAGACCATCTTGATTTCCATCAGACGATGGATAATTATTTTGCCGCGAAATCGGAACTGTTCGAAGGGGCAAGTGCGGCGAATATTCGAATTGTGAACAAAGATGACGAGTATGCCTCACGGATGCTAAAACATAAAGGAATTTTTTCATTTGCCATCGACCAACCAGTTGCAAATTACCGTG
>CAZPUW010000700.1:0-1092 GCA_964589795.1 uncultured bacterium | reverse complement strand
GAACTACCGAAAGTAGTTTACTTCAAGAAAACAATCTTATTGACGGCATTAAAGCCACCAGCATTCATTCTCACGAAGTACGTACCCGACGCCAAATCAACGGCTTTGAAACCGATGCGATGGTTACCGGCGGGCAATGTTGCATTCAACAACTCAGCAACTTTACGTCCGTTCACATCGTACAGATCAAGCTTCACCTGTGAATAGGTTGCAAGCGAGAATCTGACAGTAGTCGTCGGATTGAATGGATTTGGATATGCGCCATTTAATGCGAACACGTGCGGATTCAAGTTGCGCGCTTCCGGTGCGGAAACGGCGACATTGATTGTAATCGGCACGGTGACTACACCACCTGCGGCTAAATTCAGATTAGCGTTTGCATTAATTGTGGATGCGGCATCACCGATGTGCGTCCGGTATTTGATAGTAAATGTCGTTGGAGTGGAAGTCGAAACCGAACCCGCTGCCGGGGTAAGCGACCACCGTTTGGTTAGACCCAAGGAAAACAGCTCAAGGCGGTCACCAGTCGTACCCTGACACAGTGCTGCAAAAACCCAATTTCCGGGGACTACTTGGTCTGAGATAAAGCAACCACCCGAAGCGAGGTCGGTAGTGATTGCACCCGGTAATGGATCAACCGCTGTCGTAATGGCACCGGAACTAACATTCACCTTCACGACTGTCATCGGGATGCTTCCGGGTTCAAATAACCACAGATTATAACCGTCGGGATCTTCGGGATGCCACGCCATACCACTGACTTGACCAACACCACCGAACCTGCCAATAACTGCACCAATCCGATTTACAGCAAACACAGTATCTACGTTCCAATTTGCTACGTAAAATACATCGTCATCGGGATTGTAGGCGACACCGTAGGCGACAGTAAAGCTTGTCGCGTTACTCACGTTAGCAAGTGAAATATTTGCACTGGTGACATTATTGCCAGTGACAGGATCATAAGCGCGGATATTGCGGTCAGGGACTCCGTACAAATATTGCCCATCACTACATACGCCGAACAGATACCAATTACCAGCAGTGGCTCCGGCAATCACAATGGAACTATCGTGCCACGTGAGGTCGGGA
>CAZPUW010000699.1:0-1096 GCA_964589795.1 uncultured bacterium | reverse complement strand
AAGCGATGGTATAAGTGCCGACGTAATTATACGGTCTGCCGAGGAAGTTGATCCGTGCCCGAACCGATCCGCCGAATGTTACGGTAGCCACACCACGGCCTTGGGCGTTAATGGTATACTCCACATTCAATTGCTTATGTGAGAATGAATTGAGATCTGTTTGCGGATTGTAATATGGATAATTCGCATTAAGTATCATGTGAACACTATTGTCGCCCGGTTGGCTGCCGACATTGTCGAAATTGATTCTGGCAGTCGTCGTATCGGATTGACTTTGCGAAACCGACGAACCATTCAACGAAAAGTCTACCTTAACCGTTACAACACCAGAAACACCGCCGCTTCCTTCGAGATATCGGGGATCGGTATAGTTGTTCGCATAATGGGTATCCATTTCACGGATGTCGAACGGTATTGGACGGCTACGTAACGAATCTGGAATCTGAACACCGCGAATGGCGATATTTAACGTGCCGTATTTGTATTCACCCCAAGCGATACGGGCAGGCCGCAAAAGCGTGCTCGGACTGACGTTCTCGTCAAATCGCGTGATGGTTAAATCACTTCCTTGGTAGTTATGCATGTAAATCGTATCTAACCAGTCAAACGTTAATCCACGGATTGGATACTGTGCCGGGACGTAATCGGTTGTCCAACCGGTAGGGGGAAGCACTGCATAGCTCACACCACCATTGACTCCAAATACTGGCTTGACTGATTCCATCGCAATCATGAAATTGCTTAGAGTGGTATATGCATAAACTGCAAGCCGGGCATCGTCGTCTTCCGTTGGAGAACGAAATGGACGTATGGGGTCGGTCGAATTTCGACCACAACCGGTCATAGTTAAGCCGGTTATAGACCCAACTAAGAACACAAGTAGAATAAAAACAACTACACGATTAATCCGCATTCCTCACCTCAGAAAGTGGTGCAAACTTGAAGAGACTTCACGAAGCAGAATAAAATACGCCTTTCTCTTGAAAGAATGCAAACACCCTCATTCATAAATACGAGCCGGAAGAGTGAACACCTGAGAGAGAGGGAGTCCTCTTTCAGGATCGAACTACCGTTGCCTCCGATTTGTAAGTTTCAT
>CAZPUW010000698.1:712-1104 GCA_964589795.1 uncultured bacterium | reverse complement strand
GGGAAATTCAAGTATGATGAAATGAATGCGGCAGATGCGCTATTGCTGGGACGCACAACCTATCAGGGCTTTGCGGCGGCGTGGCCGAACCGGAAGGATGAGCCGGGTGCGGATAAGATGAACAATTTCCGCAAGTACGTCGTCTCGGCTTCACTGAAAAAATCGGAATGGGAGAACACTCACGTCATACAAAAGAATTTTGTCGAAGAGGTGGCAAAGATTAAACAAGAACCGGGCAAAGATATTCTCGTGTATGGGAGCGCGCAGTTGGTACAAGGTTTGATGGAGCACAAATTAGTGGACGAGTTCCGGTTAGTGACGTATCCGATAGTGCTTGGGAGCGGGAAGCGGTTATTTGCCGAAGTACCGAAAACAGCATTGAAATTAGTGGA
>CAZPUW010000698.1:0-702 GCA_964589795.1 uncultured bacterium | reverse complement strand
AGACAAAGAATTTCACATCGGGAGTGGCATTGCTGACGTACCATCCGGAAGGGTAGTTCTTGGCGGATGGGCAATAGGCATTGGGCGATGGAGGAAGAAAAATAGACATTTGTTTCTACGAAATACTTTGTTAAATTAATAAAACATTCAAACGAGGTATTTCATGAGTTGCGACATCGAAGCAATTTTAAGAGAATACGATTGTCAAATAAAAGATAACCAAAGTTACCTCATTAGTATGCACACCCTCATAGAAAGGTTACTAGAAGAATCTGGAATACAAGTTCATGTAGTAACACATCGTTTGAAAACTCGTAAAAGTCTTGAGAAAAAAATACAAGCTGACAACGTAAAAATTGAAAAATATGAAGATATAACTGACATTAATGGTATTCGTGTTATAACCTTGTTTGCGGATGACGTCGATAAGATTTCCGAATTAGTAGAAAAGGAATTTCAAATAGATACCGAACATTCTATAGATAAGAGAAAACAAATTGAACCTGATCGATTTGGTTATCTCTCGATGCATTATATTCTAAATCTTGATGCGACAAGATTAAAACATAAAGAGTATAGCAAATTTTCTGGATTTAAAGCAGAATTACAAATTCGCTCCATTCTGCAACACGCATGGGCAGAAATTGAACATGATTTGGGTTATAAATCTGAAGATGGACTACCAAGGGAGGAGAGACGAAC
>CAZPUW010000697.1:0-1109 GCA_964589795.1 uncultured bacterium | reverse complement strand
AAAAAGATAAAGAAGAAAAAATGTTTAAAAAAAAAAAAAAAAGATACTTATAGGGGGGATTTGATGGCGAGGTGAAGGGTGCCGATTGCGAGCGTAAGTGAGTGGGCTTTTCCCGGTGGAATGGCTCCCCATAGTGCGCTTAATGTCTCGGCGGAAAAGGTTTGTATTTCGGCAATGCTCTTGTCTTCGATCAATGTCATTAATAGCGACGCGGCGGCAAGCGAACCAGAACAAAGCCGTCCGTAAAACCGCGTTTGTTCAATGCGATTGTTTTTGATTTCCAAAGTAATCACGAGATGGTCGAAACATCCCGTTCCCTGCGGTACACTCCCTTCCGCACGATGGGTCGGATGGTCGCAAATACCGACATTGCGCGGGTTTTGGAAGTGTTCGAGATAGATGAGAGGGTAGTCGGTATCTTGTAACATTACAAATTTCTCCTTTCTTGTTTTTCATGCTTCTTCGAATGGAGTTCTATCGCTTCTACAGTAAAATTCAAGGTATCGAATATCATCACACCATTTGCAAATGTTCCATTTGCCACACATGGCCCATGTAGCCATGTTGGTGTTTTCCTATCAAGTTGGGTTATCCCGAACGACTGATGTTCAACAGCTTCAGGTGTAAACTTCATTATTCCTTCGCAGTGATCATGCCCGGAAAAGCCAAGTAAAGCACCATGCTGTTTCATAAAACGGAAGTGAGCGCTTACATCTTCCGATTTAAACGGTTCAAAAGCGGTATTACCAACTAAATCGGGATAGGCGTAGTGCGAGAAAAACAATTTCACGCCATCAACTTCTTTTACCACATACTCCGGCAAATCGTGAAGGTATTGCCTATCCTCCTCATTAAGTAGTGCCGATAATTCATTGTCTTCATACAGATACACATTCGAATTCGATTGTTCTACATACTCTTTTCGCGTACTGTAATCCAACCGATACCAATTTTTCGGGTATGTGAAACCTGCTTTATGCTTCGGTAATTTTCTGATTGCATACAAATCATGGTTACCTACAACCACGACTGAACACTTTTTCCTCACCAATTCAATCACTGCGTGCGCATCTCTCGACTTTAAATAGCCGTAATGAGGAACACTATAT
>CAZPUW010000696.1:0-1114 GCA_964589795.1 uncultured bacterium | reverse complement strand
CTCTCCCGGTTGCGGGTCGGAAATTAACGTCATTAACCGAACGACGGTACGGTTGGTATAAAATTCCGCGGCGGTATGCCCGCTGTCGTCGGCGAATTTCTTAATCAGAAACTCGTAGGCATCACCAAGTTCATCTTGGGGGACATTACCGATGCTGAGACTATGCTGACTGAAATGCTCGATTAGGTTGGTGAGCGTCTCATTGTTCAACCGATCCTTATTCGTCCACGATGCATCTCCGAATATTCCGAATAATTGTTCCTGATTCGCTTTCTCTAATTCGCGCATACCCTTCTGTAGCGCTTCGCCAACATTTCGAGTCACCGAGCGGACATCATTCCAATGCGACCCTTTCGGCACCTGAAACCGGTGATTTTCGGCGAAGGATGCATACTCCAGGTCACCGCCACTCTCGGCTAATGCTTGCTGGTACTCCTCGTCGTAAACATCACAAATTCGCTTGTAAAACAACAGAGGGAAAATAAACTGCTTGTAATCACCGGCATCGATATGGCCGCGCAGATAGGTCGCTGCACCCCAAAGATAACTTTCCAGCTCCTTGCGTTTCATCATGATAGCAACCCGAATTCCATGAGCAACTCTTTAAAGCGATCTTCAGCTTGCCATGCCGCTTGTGCTGCAATTTCGAGTTCGGCAATCGCCTCTTCCATCGAAGGGAGGTTGTCGACTATGGTTTTCTCAATATAGAGCGGAATATTGAGGTTGTACTCTTTCGTTACGATCTCTTCATTATCGACGACTCGTACATGATCAGGAAGTGATTTGTACTCACGATACCATTTATAGATTGTTTCGACATGCTGTGCTTCCAGGAAATTTTGTGCTCTACCGACTCTGATTTGATCGGACGCATCGATAAACAGCACCTTCCGTTTTCGTTGCTTGGGTTTCTTCGCCCGGAAAATCAGAATACAAGCCGCAAGTGTCGCTCCATAAAATACATTAGCTCCCAGTCCGATTATAGTATCCAACCGATCGCTATCAATCAGTTTTTGACGGATACGACCTTCCGCACCCTTTCGAAAGAGCGCACCATGAGGTAACACGACAGCCATTCGCCCGGTATCGGGTTTCATGGATTGAATCATGTGTT
>CAZPUW010000695.1:0-1119 GCA_964589795.1 uncultured bacterium | reverse complement strand
TACCGGGGTTCTAAATCGGGTAACACGCTATCCGGCAGCGGTTATATTTAAATGATCTCGGACGCCAATACGAAAAGCACGCATACACGCCCTAAACCTAACGTTCTAAATACGGTCGTATCCCGCTGGAAACACTATTGGGTTGTAATAGTCGAGGTCTTCGCGGGTCTGTCGGAAATGTCGCAAGTGATGATTTGCCTTTTTCTCTTTATTGGTTACACATTTGCAGTCTTATTGTTTTCTAATCTGTTTGTTAATAAAGACAAGTGTATCGATATCTGGGTTGGGTTGACAGTCGCCATCGGTATTTACAGCGGACTCAAAAAACGGAAGAGGTCTCGATCTGGCGAATCCATCACCGGTGATGGACAGTTCAGATGATGTAAAACACGGGTCAGAAAATAACCAATACCCCGATCCATCCTGAGAGTAATGCCTCCCCATGGATTATGTGGATGTTGGGCGGACTGCTACTATCAGGTATCCTGTCTCTCTTCTTGCATAAGAGCGGTTGGATGGGTTTCATTTTAATTCTTCCTTTTATCCGTTGGCGCAATAAGCGCACATAAATCTTAATTAGGTTCATCATGAATAAATTCTATTTCCTTTTACTTCTTGCCGTTCTCAGCTTTCAATCTGCTTTCGCTCTACGCCCTGACGATTGGAAGAGCGACCCGGTACCGAATGACCTCGTGCGTGTCACCGTCGTATTCACCAATGACATCCATGGCGGCATTATGCGCAGTGAAGCGGATTTTCTTAATCCCGAGTTTCCCCCTTCGCTTGGCGGTGCCACCAGCGCATATAAGATTATATCCGCACTTCGCGAACGCGCGAAAAAAGACGGACAGTCGATGTTTATCATCGATGCCGGCGATATCTATCAAGGTGCTCCAATTGGTACGGTAACCAAAGGGGAAGCCATCGTCGAGTATTTCAACAAGATTGGCATGAATGCAGTCGTGGTCGGTAACCACGATTTGGATCAAGGGTTCTGGACCCTCGACTCGATGATTGTCCATTCGAATTTTCCGTGGATAGCCGCAAACATCCGAAAAAAAGGAACCGATTCCATTTACGCTGGTCTTCATCCGTGGATTATCAAAGAATTTGGTGGGG
>CAZPUW010000694.1:0-1128 GCA_964589795.1 uncultured bacterium | reverse complement strand
CAGATATGTAATGTTAACAAGTATATGTAATTACAAATATTAAATTATGGCATAGCATCTGCTAACTATTATAAAAAGTAGGTGAAAAGTACATCCGGCATTATTGAATCACAGGTATTTGAAGTGAATTTGTTATTTCTCACAGAGCCATTTTTTTTAATTAATATTTTGTTTTTATTAAATTTAAATTCATTTCTTAGGTCATAATTCGAGCAGTTTTACGCGATATGGCATGTTAATTCAAGCATGCTTCGATTTTGTTTGTCGTTAGACAGTTTGCTCGGTACTTTTCTGTGTTAAAACAACTTTCGTGGCTTCCAATTGGGAATCACGCGTTTTCTGTAATAGTAGTGCTATTTGTTCTTTTAAAGAAAAAAGCAATCATACAACAGTGAGCGGATAAAGTGTCCACACTGTTTTGTCCGGTTAACTTTGACGAACATCGAAAGGAAGGAACCATGGCTCGCACTTGGAAATCCCTCTTTGTAGTTCCTTTGCTTATTGGCATATTCGCATCCCTGGCTTTTGCGCAAACGAGTTTGGATGTGATTCCCACCAGTTGGAATCCATCGGTATCCGCCAACCAGACTGACATCAGCATTTTTCTTACGGGAACCAATCCCAATGCTTCGTGGTCGGTTACTTCCAATGCCCTCTGGCTGACGACATCGGTCAACAACGGCAGTGGTAGTGGAACCGTGACTGCTTATGTCACTGCGAATACAGATACCAACAGCCGCACGGGTACGATAACCATTACCGGCGTAGGAACGACACCCACTTCACGAATTGTAACCGTCACCCAAGCTGCTTCTCCCGTTATCACCTACCTTGGTGTTTCGCAGACGAGTTGGGCAGCAGCAGGCACGCAATCCCGTGACACAGTTCAAGTCACGATAACCGGCACTTATCCTAATACCGCTTGGACGGCGACTTCCGGCGCGGCATGGCTCACGATAGCACCCGGTTCCGGAAACGGAAGCGGTCAATTTATCGCGACTGCCGCTGCGAATACCGGCAATCCCCGTTCGACAACGATTATTGTTCATGCTACCGGAACGACTCCCACCGGCGATACAATCAATGTCACCCAAGATGGACAGATCACCACACTTGGTATCTCTCCAG
>CAZPUW010000693.1:0-1141 GCA_964589795.1 uncultured bacterium | reverse complement strand
CGAGAACGGTCACGCTTGGTAAATTGGAGTGAGTCTCCCTTCGGAACCGCACGAACCAATTCTCCCTGCTCGTTTAATATGCTACGCGAACCATCGGACATAAACCGCACAGTACAGAGGTACTCGTTGGTGCGAGAATAATACGCCAGATCGTAACCGAATGGTGGAACTCCACCGAGCCACCACCCACCTTCGGCGCGAGTCAATAATCCGCGTATCGTTACTTTCGACAGGTCTTTCAACTCTTGCCGGGCTTGCCATTGCTTGACCGGACGCAGTAAATCGTCGGTATCGTCACCGTTGAATCCCTCCGACACATATATGATCTCGATACCACGTGTTTTCAGTTGATGCCGGTAGTATCCCGCCTCGTCATTATCGACTCTTCCAAACCGCTTTATATCGTACACGAGGACCTGCTTGAACGGACACGATTTCAGTTTCGCGTCCGCGATCAATTTCAAGAATGCTGTTCGTCCATCGGTCGATGCTCCGCTAATCGCATCGTCGGTGTAGAAGTTCAATATCTCAATCCCATGATTGAGAGCGTAACCTTCGATGGTGCGGCGTTGATCTCCGATGGATTGTTCCTGCCGATCGGTGGAACGTCTCAAGTATCCCACCGCCGGATGATAGTTGTTATTACTCAGAACCATTATCGTACTCCTCCAGTTGAATCGTTATTGAGTGCTGGAAGGGTGCAATCAAGGGGTGTCGAAGTCAAGGCGGGGTCGGGCGCTCCGGCTGCCGGAGGATTGCGTGCGCCTGCATTAGACTGTCGCTGTAACGCTGTAGACAATGACCATTTTGCCAACACTCGAAACGCGAGATGCTGACGTTCCATTTCCTCTTCGTTCGGAGTGCGATACATCGCAATGAGTTTTATCTCGGTCTGTTGTATTCCGTGTGCAGTTAATGTTTTTGAATTTTTCATTACCTTTTTCCGATCAATCAATACTGCACTCTATTAAGGCAACCGGCGTGCCAGTTTTTTTTATGACAGAATTGATGTAATCAGAAACGGTAAGTAGCGAGGAAATCAAGAGGAGGTATTACTGCGGAAAACAAAACGAGTTATCCACCGCTTAAAATAGGCGGTCGCAAAGCCAAGCCCTGTCTGACGACCGTTCAAAATGAACAC
>CAZPUW010000692.1:0-1147 GCA_964589795.1 uncultured bacterium | reverse complement strand
AGTTCGTTCCAAGCACTTGGTTCGACAGCGGTCAAGCTTTCATTCAATGGTTTAGAACTGTTTCCATATAATTTAAGTGCGGTAGGATCGATAGAAGTGAGGTTGACGCCCGCACGTTGTAATTCATCACCGGTGATTACAGTGATGGCTTCCGTGTTCGTCACGATGCGATACAGCGGTGCGGTTGGCAAAGTGTTAAGCGAATTAATGCGCGGTGTTACTTTGGTATGGATTGTCCGCCAACGATTAGCGACGTTTCGGTTGATAACATAATCCGGTAGCGGTGCATAACAATATCGGTCGGAAGAAGCGATGGCAGGGTCGTCGACAAATCGTAATGCTACTGTTATCGACTTGGCAATTGTTATCGACTTGTCATTTGGGACAGCAAGATATACAACTACCGGTTGTACTGTGTGTCCCAACAGTGGGGAAGGAGTTCCCAAGTCAATCCAATTCGAGTAATGTTGAACGCCATCAGAGACAGGTTGTTCCTGCTTTACAGTCATGAACGAACCGTTCACCGACTCGATTGTATTTGGGTTTGCTGAGATAATTTGCAGACGTTTTCCCGGTGGAACGGCAATCCAAATAATTTGAGCGGGACTTTTGTTTCCAGCTTGATCGAGACGCATCGTACCGTGTGCTGGATTCAAGAACCATTTGCCGGGAGATGTTTCATGCTTCGCAATGTCATCTTTGATGATGAGCGACAACCCGTCGGCTGTTGAAGTAGTCACGGTGATAGCGGGTGCATCAACTTTGGTGCGTGCGGGAGTGATAGGCACGGCGACTACGAATGTCGCTACCATACAAATCAAAATAATAGGCATTATCCATCGCATACCATCACTCCAGACAAACGAAAAACCGAACCTCCGGTTCGGCACAAAGCGAATCCACGGGTTTCCGTTGATCCATCAGTGTACAGCAAAACCATCCGTTCGGTTACAAGGTGCTAAGCGCGTTCTCCGGTTAAGTAATTGATAATCTACACCCGGTTGTACGATGAGTCAAGTGCAGATTATAGTGATTGTAAGCGTTCAATATGAATTGACGTGACGTTCACCACTTTACGATTCTACGTTGATAGTAGCAAAATGTTCCCATTCTTTCTCTCCGCATTCGGTAACCTTCTTCATTGTGT
>CAZPUW010000691.1:0-1148 GCA_964589795.1 uncultured bacterium | reverse complement strand
CTCAAGGACGGAAATATCACGACCGAGTTGTTCGAGTTCGGGTCGCCGCTCGGATAATACTTGCTTGACAACTTCGACGAGGAAATCTTCAGTGAAGTCCATTAACTCATCAAATTCCATCCATGCTATTTCCGGCTCAACCATCCAAAATTCGGTAAGGTGACGGCGAGTCTTGGATTTTTCCGAACGGAACGCCGGGCCAAAACAGTATGTGCGGTTGAATGCCATCGCGCCTGCTTCCTGATATAATTGACCGGATTGGGAGAGGTAGGCATTCGTTCCGAAATAATCGACGGTAAATAAATCAGTCGTTCCTTCGACGGAGTTCGGAGTAAAAATCGGTGAATCGAAACAGATAAAGCCGTTACTGTCGAGATAGTTGCGGATAGCACGAATCACACTATGTCGCACTTTGAGGATATTGACCTGATCTTGACGGCGTACCCACAGATGACGGCGGTTGAGAAGGAAATCCTCACCGTGGTCTTCCTCGCCGGGGTCTTTCGGCGTGATGGGATAATCTACCGACTCCCCAACCAACTCAAGTTCGGAGACAAAAATTTCATAACCACCGGGTGCACGGTCGTCGGCGTGTACTTCGCCGGTAAGTTTTACCGAACACTCGAGCGTCAATTTCTCGGATAACTCCCAATTTGCATCTCCGACATGCTTCTTAGAAATAACGGCTTGGATAATACCAGTGCCGTCGCGGAGGATAACGAATTTGAGTTTACCGGATGAACGGAGTTTGGTCACCCAGCCACCAAGGGTTACTGTCTTGCCGTCAAATTCGCCGATATGGTTCAGCGTGATCATTTCGCCTCATGCAAATTTATTTGTTGAAAAATTGTATGACACATTAGTTGTTTAAACTTAGCTTCGTGAACGATACCCAGCGCGTAGCAGAATTCTCATGCTCCCGCAGCATCAGATTGAGTTGTGCCGCATGATGCTGGACATGTCGCATATTGTATAGACACAGTTCGTAAATACTGAAGTCCATCCATCCTGACTTCCACCTTACCTGTGCCCCTTCTTCAGTCATTTCATTGATTTTATTCCGACACTTTTCGCGACAAAATCGCACGTATTTTAGCAGTTCATTTTTCGTGTATGGCTTCTCAGGTATTACACCCGCCGGATCGAAT
>CAZPUW010000690.1:0-1150 GCA_964589795.1 uncultured bacterium | reverse complement strand
CGTCGTCAAGCGAACTGGAATTTGCCGCGGTAACGGTTCCATCTTTCTGGAATGCGGGACGCAAATCGCTAAATTTATCCAACTTCGCTTTCTTCGGTTCTTCGTCTTCCTTGACGATAATCGGGTCCCCTTTTTTCTGCGGGATTTCCACCGGAACGATTTCCGCTTCGAACTTTCCGCCCTTCTGCGCTTCGAGCGCGCGGGTGTACGACATACGGGCAAAATCATCCTGCATCTCGCGGGTGATGCCTTTCTCTTTCGCACACGTCTCGGCGCAACTTCCCATGTGTTTGTCATTATAGACATCCCACAGGCCGTCTTTGATGATACCATCTACGATTTGCGCATGGCCGTAACCGACGCCGCCGCGTGCCCAGTGGGTGTAGTGCGGGACATTCGACATCGATTCCATACCACCAGCGACGACGACTTCGAACTCACCGCTCTCGATTTGTGCGGCGGCAAGCATAACGGCTTTGAGGCCGGATGAGCAAACTTTATTCACTGTCCATGCTCCGGCGGAAGTCGGGATACCGGCGGCAATCGCGGCTTGCCGGGCGGGGGCTTGTCCGACGCCGGCTTGCAAAACCATTCCCATGATAACGTCCTGCACTTCGGTCGGTGCGACACCGGAACGTTTGAGGGCTTCCTTGATGGCGATGCCGCCAAGTTGTGCGGCTTGAAATGATGCGAGTGCGCCGCGATACGCACCGATTGGCGTACGGGCCGCACCGACGATAACTGCTGTTGGATGTGTGTGCATGATAAACTCCTTTACTTTTGAAGACATTATTTTAACAATAAACTAATCTCTTACTAACGTTAGAGTTTCAACTTTTTTCTAAAATCTTCTTCGTTTTTTATTTCAAATAATTCTTTTACAGTTAATGTTAAAATATTACCCGCTTTACTTAACTCATTGGCTGAAGTAGTTAGCTTTCCTGTAGTAATTAAAATCCCAGCAAACGCTTTATGTAATTTGACAACTGTTATTAAGCGACTCACAGTAGATGATGAAACATAAGTATTTGCAGGCATTTTTTTTACTTCAACTAAAATTTGTTCTTGAGTTCGATTATCTATCATTCGGATATCGTAACCAGAATCAAACTTCTCTTCACCCCGATATACCTTCAACCAATTAAATTGT
>CAZPUW010000689.1:0-1176 GCA_964589795.1 uncultured bacterium | reverse complement strand
CGGGATGCTATGCGACGCTATCTTCATACTCGGCGACATTTGCCACGACGATTGAACCGACCCGAAGCGATTCGATTTCGGTGAAACTGCACGTACAGGGAACGATTCCATTGCAGAATGCACACTGGATTATTATTCCGCCGTCGCTACCGTACACAGTAACGCCAGTGACAATGCCTTCGGTCAATCCCGGTGATTCGGCAACGGCGTGGATTCACTTCTTGCCAACCGCACCGGGAACGTTTACCGGCCAAGTTGGACTCGTCAGCACTGCGGTGAATGAAGATACATTGCGGGTGAATGTTACGGGTAATTCGGCGTACGTTACACCAGCGGCACCGGGAGCCCTTACGATAACAAAGTCGGGTTCCGATATCGTTCTGAACTGGAGCCGGGTGGATACGACGATAAGCGGTGTACCGGTAACAGTTGTCGGGTATAACATTTATATCAGTACGAACGGGTTGCAGCCATACTCATTGTTGGGCACCAATACGGGGGCGAATACGACATCGTACACGCATACAGCGGCGATAACGACTTCGCCATTCCACGGGTATTACAAGGTGACAGCATACTTCGGAAGCAGTTCATCTGACCGGATTAGAAGGGTGCGGGTTGGAATGAGTGAAGCGGAAGTAAACCGGATACTCAGTAATCCGTAAAGAAAAACAGAAGAAACAAGAAACACCCCTTACCGGAATGGTAGGGGTGTTTTTTTGTGTGTAAGAGTTAATTCGAATTTCTAATATTTGATTTTTGTTTTTTCTTCAGCTTTCTTTTGCTGTTCCCACTTCGCAGTATTTGAAATTTTAAAGCTTTCCCATTCTTGATGTTTTCTTAAAGTTAATCGCTCTTTTAGAAGTTGTTGGCGTTCCGTCTCATCCTTTGCGTGAAATACTTTTTGATCAGCATCATACAACTCAATTAATTGAAACTTGAATAGTTTGATTAATGCTTTTATCTGTTCATCCGAACGTGTGGAATACCTTTTGTACACGAGCGAATCCAAACGCTCGACATGCGGTCTTATGAACATCAATCCACAACGTTTGATTAAACTGGCTTGTCCGGGTGTATACACATCGGGGAAATGCATAATTTCACTTGTGTCAACCAAAGATTTGAGAGAAATTCCCTCAAAGTAACCGACGTAATCATACCAATAACTAACAA
>CAZPUW010000688.1:973-1185 GCA_964589795.1 uncultured bacterium | reverse complement strand
AATCCGATATGGGAATACCGGAACCGAGTTTGTGGCAAACGGCGTCCAGGCGGGACCATTGCACCTCATGTCGCAATTCTACGGCAAATACAATGTGCAAAATGTATTGGGCGTGGTTGCCTTAATGGATCGGCTCGGTATCGATGGAAAAAGCATCACATCGGGTATTCATTCGTTATCGGGTGTACCGGGACGGTTGCAGAAAATCTCAT
>CAZPUW010000688.1:0-963 GCA_964589795.1 uncultured bacterium | reverse complement strand
AAACCGGAAGTAAAAGTTTTTATCGACTATGCCCACACACCGGATGCTATCGAGAATGTAATTCGAACAGCGCGTGAATTTACCAAAGGAAAGCTCCATATCGTGTTCGGTTGCGGCGGCAACCGGGATAAAACGAAACGTCCGTTGATGGGCGTGGCGGCATGTCTTGGTGATTTGGTGTATGTGACATCCGATAACCCGCGGTTCGAGGAACCGGATGCCATCATCGCAGACATCCTACCGGGAATGAAAGATCATCTGAAAAAAGCGATTGTGGAAGCTGACCGTAAAACGGCAATACGCACTGCTTGCAAGGCACTCAAAGAAAATGATGTATTACTCGTTCTTGGTAAAGGAGCTGAAGAGTATCTCGAAATAAAAGGCGTACGTCACCCATATTCGGACGAATTGGAAGTGACAAAAGGACTTGTCGCCGCTGGATGGGGTAACGCATGATTGAACAAGCGCTCATGCAGTTGTCGAATGCCGTCACACTTTTTGAAAAGCCGGTGGTGACCGGTATCAAAGGTGTTGCAATCGATACGCGCTTGTTGAAACCGGGTGAACTTTTTATTGCCCTACCTACGGAAATCCGCGATGGCCACGATTTTATCGGTGTCGCGGTTGAACGGGGAGCGAAAGCACTGCTGGTTTCTCGTGATGCGACTGATTTACCACCGATACCGAATGATATCTGGATTATTCAGGTACCGGATACTTATCTCGCGCTACGCGAGTTAGGGATATGGTTTCGTAAGAACGTGCTGAAAGTCCCGGTAGTTGCGCTTACCGGTTCGTATGCAAAAACGACGGTTCGCACATTTGCAACCGAAATATTGAAAGAATTGGGCGATGGTTTAATTACCAGTGGGAATTACAACAATCTACTCGGTGTTCCGTTGACACTAATGGTGGCAAAACCGGTACACAATTTCGGATTATTCGAATTGGGAATGAACCGCT
>CAZPUW010000687.1:0-1185 GCA_964589795.1 uncultured bacterium | reverse complement strand
CGTCCCACGTCACGTAAGCATTATTATTCGTCGTACTTCCCGGAGGGCTCGACGGATAAGTCGAAATGATACTCGAACCCGGTGACGTGATTTTTACCCACGAGCCGTAGCACGAGAAATCAGATTTGTGTTCGGTACTGTCGCTTGCGGCAACGGAAATTACGTTATTGAAAGCCGCCGGATAATGAGGGGTCGTCGCCGTCGAATAATATCCGTCGTTTCCTGCTGCGCATAACACCACGCAATTATGGTTCCACGCGTAGTTAACCGCGTCTTGGCCCTGACCATCAACACCCGTTCCACCCCATGAACAGCTAATAACATCTGCGTTGTGGTTTGCAGCCCAGACGATTCCTTGGTATCCGTACGTGATATACTGTGTATCTCCGGCGCGAACACCCATGATTTTACATTTGTAACCAAGCGATGCGATACCATTGGCGTTATTCGTGCGTGCGCTTGCCAATCCCGCGCAATGGGTTCCGTGTTCGCCTCCGCTGATAGGCATCGGATTTGTCGAATCCGTCGGGGACGTTGCCATATAGTTAAAACCGTGGTGACCGAGCGAATCGTGCCACATATTGTCGCGTAAGTCGAAATGGTTATAATCGACACCAAGATCCACGATTGCGATTACAATGGTTGTGTCACCTGTGCAATAATCAGCCGCTTGACTGGCATGGATGTGGCGGAGATACCACTGCGCACTGTATCGCGTATCGTTATAAGTCAAATCGTCTTCGAAAACCCGATAAACGACTGACGCCTGTGCGGAAAGAACGGCATCGGTGTTCGAAAATGCTGCAACCATCGCTTCAATGTCAGTAGTTTTCGGTACATAGAATTTCCACCATGTCCGTAGTTCAATGCCGCCTGATTTTTCTG
This sequence comes from uncultured bacterium, assembly GCA_964589795.1. Lineage (GTDB taxonomy): Bacteria > Electryoneota > JAOADG01 > JAOADG01 > JAOADG01. The sequence goes on along the minus strand of CAZPUW010000687.1, from coordinate 300 downwards.
GGCCATCGGCGTCTGGGAACGACTGAACAGCGCGGCTTACTTGCCAATCGGTAAGCAAACGGGCAATCTGCGCGTCCGAGGTCTGTAATTTGGAAAGGGAAGTCCATTGAGTAGGAGTACCACGGAACTTGACGATGCATTCTCCGGGCCAAGTTTCTGCATATACCCAGGAAGCAAGGGATAACAGGAGTAAAAACAAAGAAGGTCGGCTAAGTCGCACGCGCATTCGCGTCTCCTTTAAAAATAATACGGTAATATCACCTTTGGAAAGGTGGATTCCTCCCTTTTCCCTGTTTCGTT
>CAZPUW010000686.1:0-1188 GCA_964589795.1 uncultured bacterium | reverse complement strand
AACGAGTTTGTCGTAGAGACCAATATGCCCGAATCGAACACAATAGAAGACACGTCCGGTTTTGAAGCGTGGCGTGTAAAAAATCATAAACTGCTGGCGAAACGCGGTCCCAAATCCCGTGGGCGGCAATTCTTCGAATCGTTTGCATCCATCATCCTCATGGTGTTTGTAATTCGAAGCGGAGTTGCCGAGGCCTTCCGCATCCCCTCGCAGTCGATGGAGAACACGCTCCAAATCGGCGATTTCCTGTTGGTCAATAAATTCCTCTACGGCATGAAGAGCCCCGACTGGATTGGCATTCCCTTCACCAAAGCCGGTGTCGATTTGCCATATTACCGTTTGCCTCAAGTGCGTGGTCCCCGGCAAGGCGATGTGATTGTTTTCAAATATCCCGGCGACCCTTCGCTGAACTATATCAAACGTTGTATTGCACTTCCCGGTCAAACCGTTCTTATTAAAAACAAACATGTCTTTGTCGATGGCACTGAAATGATTTTACCGAAGGAAGGGTTCTTATCCGACCGTCCAATGCGCCCTGAGGGGTATCAGGAATATGGTATCGTGCCATCCGGTGCCGGTAACGCGGATAATTACGGCCCGGTAAAAGTGCCGCCGGATAATCTATTTATGATGGGCGATAACCGTGATAACAGCGGTGATAGCCGGTACTGGGGATTTCTGCCGTTGGAGAATATCGTCGGTAAAGCCGAGATAATTTACCTTTCCTGCGATTTCGATACCCCATTTTATCGCTTCTGGGAATTTATCCGCTGGAACCGAATCCTAAGATTAATTCGGTAATCATTCACGTCCGAAAATAGCGGCTTGACATTGCAATTCATTTCTTGCATCTTGTAATTGCACGCGGCTGTAACGCAATTGGTAGCGTACCAGCTTCCCAAGCTGGGTGTTGCGGGTTCGAGCCCCGTCAGCCGCTCATATAAATTGCCGGTTTTTTTAACCGGCTTTTTTGTTTGGAGGAATAATGGACTGTGCGATTCGACCTTTGAAACCGGAGGATTTTAATGCTGTCGCTTCGATGGTAATTGATTTGTATCAGAAGGACGGTTTCTCGCACCTAACACCGGAACGATTTAAAAAGACAGTTGATGAGTTGAATGCTCACCCCGACAAAGGTGAAATATGTGTTATTGAACGGGAACAAATCACTGTCGGTTACATCATCCT
>CAZPUW010000685.1:0-1190 GCA_964589795.1 uncultured bacterium | reverse complement strand
CCCGGGATGGATGGATTTGAGTTATTGCGCGAAGTGCGCGGTAATCCCAAATACGATGAAATCCCATTGGTGGTCGTTACCGCACTGGCGGGTGTGAAAGAACGGTTGATGGCGCTTGAGCTTGGTGCGAATGATTTTCTAACCAAGCCCGTTGAATTGCCGGAATTGAAAGCACGAACGGCATCGCTTCTGAAAATGAAGCACGCGCTCGACCGCGAGAAGAACCACAAGGAAGAGCTCGCGGCAACGGTTGCGAACCGCACCGCACTGTTGTTACGCGCGATAGACGATGTGGTGGATGCCGAACGGCGGCTCGAAGAAGCGCAACTTGAAACGATTCACCGGTTAGTGCTTGCGACGGAGTATCGCGACAGCAATACCGCCGGGCATATTATGCGGATGAGCCAATTCAGCGCAATGCTGGCACGGCTCAAGGGAATCGACAAGTCGGATGTGCGGCTGGTGCTTCATGCAAGCCCGATGCACGATATCGGTAAAATCGCGACACCGAATGAAATTCTACTCAAACCGGGTAAATTGACGCCCGAAGAGTGGGAAATCATGAAGCAGCATGCGACGGTCGGAGCGCAGATATTAAAACACTCCGCTTCCAAGTTGCTTCAGGTCGGTGAAATTATTGCGAAGCATCACCATGAGAAATGGGATGGCAGCGGATATCCGCAAGGGTTGGCGCGGGAAGAGATTCCACTACTGGCGAGAATTTGTACGGTGGCTGATGTATTCGATGCATTGACAACGGAACGCCCATACAAACCGGCGTATTCAAATGACGTTTCCCTCGAGATGGTAAAACGCAGTGCAGGGATCCATTTTGACCCGGAGTTGATAGAGCTATTTGTGGAAAATATGCCGGAAGTGGAAGCGATTCAGCGAAGTGTGAATACGATTGTCGGTAAAGAATCTTCTTAGATAAGTAGGTGCTGTAACCATTCAGGTTACCGGCTGATAAAAAAAACCCATAAGACAGAACAGCGGACCCCGTGGTCTGCGATACCCAACAAGTACGGGATAGACCTATGATTACGATTACCAATCTGGTGAAAAAGTACGGTACATTCGCCGCAGTGGACGACATTAGTTTCACCGTGGAAAAAGGTGAAATTGTCGGCTTTCTCGGGCCGAACGGTGCGGGTAAGACGACTACGATGAAGATTATCACCTGTTATATG
>CAZPUW010000684.1:0-1192 GCA_964589795.1 uncultured bacterium | reverse complement strand
AAAAAAGAAAATCGTGTTCTCTTTTACCCGATTGCTATTGCAAATTGGGATGCCGAGCCGTTCCTTTATCACATGCGTCCTTACCAACAGGCAGGGTATTACACGCTATTACCGGAAGGGACGAAAGAGAATAGTTCCGACTTTATGATTTATCTCGAAAGCAGCCGTTTATTGCGCGAGTTTCCTGAAGTCGAAACGGTTGTGTTGGTGACCGGTGACGGTGATTTCACGTTGTTGGTGCGTTCGCTTAAATCACAGGGTAAGCGCGTCCGCGTACTTGCTGTAAATGGTTCCGCTTCGCTTGCTTTGCGTGCCGCAGTGGGAAATGATTTTCAATACATTGAGCCGATTATTGAGGCGTAAATGGATGTAAAACTTTTCGTTCCGTGCTTTATCGACTTGCTCTTTCCCGAAGCGGGATGGGCATGCGTCGAGTTGCTCGAGCGCGCCGGTTGCAACGTCCATTACGACGAACGAATCACTTGTTGCGGGCAACCCGCGTTCAATTCGGGTTACCAATCCGAAGCCGCGAAAGTCGCCACGCGTGTGCTATCACTTTTGAGTGAAGATGACATGCCGGTAGTGATTCCATCCGGTTCGTGTGGCTCGATGATACAGCATCATTACGGTTCGTTGCCTCTCGAAAATGTCGATTTAGAGAAATGGAAAAAATTACAAGGAAGGCTATTTGAGTTTACTCAGTTCTGGGTTGAACAACTTGGCAATCCCCTGCTTTCCAACAACCGCACTGGCTCCATTCTTTTACACCGTTCCTGTCACGGTCTGCGTGAAATGAAAATCGGCCAACATGCCGAGACAATTTTGCGGGGTATTGAGGGATTGACGATTCATACCACCGACGACCGCGATGCATGTTGCGGTTTCGGCGGTACCTTCTCAGTGAAGTTTCCCGAGCTATCGGTTACCATGGCAGACGTGAAACTCAAACAAGCTATCGAAAAGAAAACTGATGCGATTGTAGCGAATGACACCTCTTGTTTGATGCACATGAAAGCTCGCGCCGAACAAAAGAATTTACCGCTGAAGTTTCTATCCGTGGCAGAAGTGATGGTTGGAACGGGGGCTATCGCATGAGCGAAACCCATTTCCATCCCGAACAATTTTCCGAAGCGGCGAAAGTTGCCACCGGTAACGAGTACCTCCAAAAAGTGTTGCACAAAGCGACGTTCCA
>CAZPUW010000683.1:0-1195 GCA_964589795.1 uncultured bacterium | reverse complement strand
AAATGCCAAGTAGCATTGCTACTGATTGGGCTTCTACGGAAGCACCAATTCCAGCTGCAGCTATCGGCCATGAAAATGTTATGTTCGGATTTAAGGCGGTATCCGGTGTCTCGATGTATTCCGGCTCCTCGCTTGGTCTCGACAATATCCAAATTTTCAGTGTGACTGTGCCACGCATTGGATTTAACATGTCGAGCCTGTCTTACGGCTACCGGGTGACAAACGGCACCTATACCCGTACCGCTTATGTAAAGAATACCGGTGCTGATACCTTGCGCATCACCAACGTGACAGCGACTTCCTTAACACCAAGCTGGACGACGCAAAGTATTTTATCGGGTGACTCGGCGGCATTGACGATGACGTGGCATCCCACCACTGCGGGTGCATTTACCGATACCGTCCATTTCACATCAAATGCGAACAATACTACTGCGGCACATTTGACTGCGAGTGGTTATGGTGTTAGCATTGCGACTTTACCACTCTCACAAGGATTCTCGTCGAGTACACCATGGCCGCCGGATGGCTGGCAAAATGTCTATCCAACCGGTGTGTCGTATTATTGGCAATATTCCTCCAACGGTAATGGTGGTGCCGGTGCCGCTTACGATAACTTGTACTATACCAACCCGAATCAGGTAAATATTTTGTGGACACCGCCGATTAATACGGTGGGTGCCGCTGCCGTGCGCATCGACTTCGATTGGTGGTACAGCGGTTATCTGGTGAGTGCCGATTCTTTCCAATTGGTTTATTCGACCGATGGCGGAGTTACCTACAGTTCTTTCTGGGAACGCTATGGTAATGGAACCGGCGGCCCGGCTGGCACTGATTTGCGTACGAATACCAGTACGACCAACTATTACCAAATTCCATCATCCACCGCTTCGGAGTGGGCATCGATAACGGTTATGGTTCCGGACAGTGCACTGAATGTGAATGGTGTTTCATTCGGTTGGCGTACTGTGAAGGGCCCGACGATGTACACCGGTTCGTCGCTTGGTCTGGATAATGTCTCAATTAATATCGCTGGTATGACTACGGTTGGTGGAACTGTTCTCCGTGCCGATCAAAGTGGTATCGATAGTGCGGTCGTAACTTTGGTCAATAGTAGACGCATGACTACAACGACATTTACAAATGTTAATGGTCACTGGACGACCACCGTCCTTGCCGATACATACAATATTTC
>CAZPUW010000682.1:0-1198 GCA_964589795.1 uncultured bacterium | reverse complement strand
AGATACAAAGTACCTGCGTTATCAAAGTAACGCGGGACAATCAAGTCAGCGAATTAGTTCTGCTCTTCAACGACACAACTTACAAGGAATATATTGCTGTCCGCAAGTTGTTTGCATAGTTCTTTACATTTTTTTCAACGGTTTGGTTCGTTTTTATGTGATACAAATCACTCCATTTCCCTGAATAGCTTTTTGCTATTTCAGCGGTCGTTACTTCTGCAATCAAAATGAATAAATTGATAATACTACTTGAAGTAGGGTGACAGATTCTTACCCACTACATGATGCCATTTGTTGGTTATTTCGCCATCTTTCTCGATAAAGAGGTCGACGTACGTCGTGACTTCCATTAACAACCAGTGTCCGCTCTTGTCGTGCTGAAATTTGCGGTAATGATCGTCAAATATCTCGTATTTCATTCCACTTTTACTGTTCTCAAACACGCCTACGGTATGTTTACTGTAATTTTGCTGAGTTAACCAGTGTTCCAATTGTTCTTTCGTTACCATTCCGACCTCCCAAATGAGATGAGAAACTAAATCCGTTCAAATTTGAAGTACTGATTGAAAACGCGCAAAAGATAGTAAATCAACGATGTTGACTTCTGAAATGAGTAAACCGGCACTTGTGTCCCGCCCATTTGCCGGTAGAAATCTCGCACTCCCGGAAGCATCGAACCTTCGAAATCGAATACAATGTTTCGTTCATTACAAAATTGAACTGCGGTGTACATCGTCAGCATGTTGACATTTTTCAGATATCCCTCGCCGGCAACCACCGAACCATTGATAACATTGTAAGCCCGGGTATTGTCGAAAATGAGAATGCTACCGGATAATGGAGTTCCACTCCTATCGGTGATGAGCACTGATACCCAGCTTTCATTGGCTCGATTGGCTGACAGCATCCTGCGACACAACTCTGTTTGCGAATTAAATTGTCTGCTCTTGCCGGTTTGAGACCACAAGTGTAATACGGAATCGACATCAGAACCGACAGCAACGACAAGTTCTTTTTCTTCGACTTTTTTTAATAGCGTGTTGAGATACGTCACATTTCGTGATGCAAAGTTCTTTTTGAATTCATCTACCGTGCCGCTGAACTCGTGTGTGCACCTTACGTTTAAACTATATCCGCGTTTATGATAAGGAAGAATATCGTGGTGGCCGGGTGTAAAATAGAATACGGTGTGTCCCAT
>CAZPUW010000681.1:0-1205 GCA_964589795.1 uncultured bacterium | reverse complement strand
GTGTCCTGAGAACATCCCGGGGTTCGGTGTTAAAAATGCCGGAAGCCCCACACTGCATGCGGTATTGAGTAACCGGTTCATTCGCCGTTCGGAAAGAACGCACACCATCGTGATTGCCATACTGAGTGTGTCGATGGGTACGGCCATCGGCGACCCTTGGAAATTTGCACCCGAAAGCACAACATCATCATCCGGCACAAAAATCGGATTATCGGCAACGCCGTTCAGTTCGACTTCCATTTGCGACCGGACCCATTTCAATGCATCTCGCGCCGCACCGATAACTTGCGGCGTGGAGCGCATGCTATAGGCATCCTGAACTTTTACTTTCATTTTTCCGGTTGTAAGATCGGAGCCCGCCATGATTTTGCGAAGGTTTGACGCACTGGAAATCGAACCCGTATACCCGCGAAGCTTATGCAACCGCTCGTCGTATGGTTTCATATTCGCAAGTAACGCTTCCAATGACATCGCCGCCGCTATTTCCGCGTGTTTCAACAACCGTTCGGAATCATAAACCATCATGCATCCGACACCGCAAATAAAATTTGAACCATTAATAGCGGCAAGACCGTCACGCACCTCAAGACCCGGAACCGGAATGCCGGCATCCTTGAATGCAAGCGCAGTTGGAACCCGTTTATCATGATAGAATGATTCCCCTTCACCGAGTAGCGAAAGTGCAATTTGTGACATCGGTGCGAGATCGCCGCATGCCCCAACGCTCCCCTTTTCGCAGACGACCGGTGTGATGCCGTGGTTCAACATCGCGACGTAGGTTTCGGTAATTTCGGGACGGCACGCGGAGAATCCTTTGGCGTGGACATTTATTCGCGTGAACATTGCCGCACGGACATATTCTATCGGCATCGGATCGCCGATACCTGCGGCATGATTGAATACAAGATATTTTTGGAACTCGGCGGTTTGTTTTTCGTCGAGTCGAATTTCGGAAAGTTCGCCGATGCCGGTATTCACACCGTACATCGCTTCACCTTTTTCAATTTTCCGCAACAGGAAGGCGCGGCATTTCTTGATGCGTTCGATGGCTTCTGGTGCTAAAACGACTTTTTCGTTGCGTCGGGCGACGGCAACAACGTCTTCAATGGTCAGATTATAACCTGTGACTGTGATTGACACGGATAACTCCTATCTAAGGTTTGATGCTAATAAATTTGCAATTCGGAGATAGTCAGGCAGACTCG
>CAZPUW010000680.1:0-1206 GCA_964589795.1 uncultured bacterium | reverse complement strand
TGCTGCCGATGCACTGCATTCGGCATTCAGCAACCTTTTTGTGCAAACCGAAATCATACGAAAGCAGCGGGCAATCCTCTGCACCCGCAGACCACGTTCACTAAGTGAGCATCCGCCTTGGCTGTTGCATTTAATGGCCGTACATGGGGCAGAGGTTGGAGAAATTTCATACGAGACCGATCGCATGAAATTCATCGGTCGGGGAAACACGGTTGCTGATCCCCAGGCGATGAATGGGGGTGCAGGATTACTTTCCGGCACCGAAGGTTCCGTTCTCGATCCGATTGTCGCTATCCGCTATCGGATAACTTTGGAACCGGAAGAATCGGCAACAATAAACATTGTAACCGGTATCGCTGAAACCCGTGATGCAGCTCTAAGTTTGGTGGAAAAATATCAGGATCGGCGTCTGGCGGATCGGGTATTCGAATTGGCGTGGACTCATAGTCAAGTATTACTGCGCCAGATCAATGCCACGGAGGCCGATGCACAACTCTATGGGCGCCTTGCCAGTTCAATTATTTACGCCAATGCTTCTTTGCGAGCAGACCCCAGCACCATCATGAAGAACCACCGCGGGCAGTCGGGCCTTTGGGGACACACCATCTCTGGCGATTTACCGATTGTATTGTTGCAAATTGAAGATCCCGCCAATATCCTCTTAGTCCGCCAACTCATACAAGCCCATGCATACTGGCGTCTAAAAGGACTTTCAGTGGATCTGGTGATCTGGAACGAAGATCACGCCGGTTACAGACAACTCCTACACGACCAGATTATGGGACTCATTGCCTCAGGTACCGAAATCAATGCCACCGACCGACCCGGTGGAATTTTCGTAAGACCCGCCGACCAGATAGCAGAGGAAGACCGCATCCTGATACAAACAGTTGCTCGTGTGATCGTCACGGACAACCATGGGTCACTGGCAAATCAGATCAACGGTCGTAATCAAATGGAATTAACCATTCCCCGCCTCAACCCATCCCGAACCCACCGCCCAGAACCACTAGTGGTCACTCCGTTACCACGCTCCGATCTAAAGTTTTTCAACGGACTGGGAGGATTCACACCGGATGGGCGCGAGTATGTGATTACTACTGCAAACGGACAATTAACCCCTACACCTTGGGTGAATGTGTTGGCAAACCCGGAGTTCGGGTCAGTCATCTCGGAAAGCGGATCAGCGTATACTTGGAGTGAAAA
>CAZPUW010000679.1:0-1210 GCA_964589795.1 uncultured bacterium | reverse complement strand
CGCAACGGTAATCGATAGTTTCATTGGTGAAGTTCGTAATGCGATTGCGGAAGGCCATTCAATCGAATTACGCGGTCTTGGTTCGTTCTCATCCCGTACCAGAAAATCGCGAATCGGGAAAAACCCACGTACCGGTACGAATGTACAAGTACCGGCGAAGCGGGTTCCCTCGTTCCGGATATCACTCGATTGGAAAAAATCTCTTCTTCAAACGGAAGACGTAACAAAAGAATAAGAATTGAACAATTAGGAGGTTCCATTGCCCTGCGGTCGTAAACGTAAACGGCACAAGATCGCTACCCATAAGCGTAAAAAACGGCTTCGTAAGAATCGGCACAAGAAGAAAGTGCGCTAATTCTCGCGTAGTTGCGAACAGTTCCGTCGCTTCCCTTCCCCGTCGGGGGGAGGGAACGCTTGTTTTCTGAAAGGACGGATTCGTGCTTTCACCAACCGGTTCCACCGGGGAAATCAAACCGCTTTCGGTAGCGGACTTGACCTTAAAAATCAAGACACTTCTCGAAAGCGCAATCGAAGCGTGTTGGGTTGAAGGAGAAATCTCCAACTTAACCTACGCTTCATCGGGACACGTCTATTTCACATTAAAAGACGCACGGTCGCAAGTCGGCTGTGCGGCTTGGCGCTCTAAGGCGCAATCGTTCCCGCTGCGGCTCGAAAATGGAATGAAATTGCTGTGCTTCGGTTCGGTTCAAGTTTACGAACCACGGGGGCAATACCAATTAATCATCGACCGGGTGATTCCCGCCGGAACCGGAATGTTACAACTTCAGTTTGAAGAATTGAAACGGAAGTTATCGGCGGAAGGACTATTCGACGAAGATAAAAAACGTCCATTGCCGATGTATCCGAATCGAATTGGAATTGTAACCAGCCCGACCGGTGCTGTGATTGAAGATATGCTAAGGATACTCGGCGAACGGTGGCCGGTAGCAGAAGTAGTTTTATATCCGGTGAAGGTGCAAGGCGAAGGTTCCGCACTGGAAATTGCGACTGCGATACAGCAATTCAATAAATTCTGCGGGCTGGATGCGAGCGAACGACTACAGGTCGATGTGATGATTATTGGCCGTGGTGGTGGTTCATTGGAAGATTTATGGTCGTTCAACGAAGAGATTGTCGTGCGTGCTGTAGCGGCTTCTGAAATTCCGATTGTGTCGGCAGTGGGACATGAAATTGATTTTTCGTTGAGCGA
>CAZPUW010000678.1:0-1214 GCA_964589795.1 uncultured bacterium | reverse complement strand
CGATAACGACACCCGAAGCACCATTGCACCCGATATCGGTTGTGATGAAGGAAATTTTTTAAGTGGTGGCGATTTGTTCCCACCCGTCTTACGTTTTACACCACTTGGAACGATAAGTACGGCTTCCCCCCGTTCGTTCAGTGCGGTAATTTTGGATAACATCGGTATTGCTGGTGGTGCGAATTCGCCACGGGTTTATTACAAACTTTCAAATGATGTGAACTGGTCGTTCAATACACCCGATTCCTTCCGTGCCGATACCCTATTCTATTTTACTATTCCATCCTATCCGTTGGGTTCGATTGTCGATTATTACCTCGCCGCACAGGATACGTCAAGTAATGTCACGAGTTACCCTGCCGGTGCAACTGGAACCAATCCTCCCGGTACCACGCCACCCCCCACACCGGCAACATATTTTATCCAGACATTATTGTCCGGTATAAAAACCATTGGTGGAACTAATCCTGATTTTCCCTCTATATCTACCGCGATAAACGCCTTGAATACTATCGGAACTGCCACTGGTGTAACGTTCCAAATTCGTGGCGGTACCTATAACGAGAATCCAGATTCTATTTTGGCGACCGCCGGAACCGGTCCCAATGCAAGAGTAGTATTCCAACCTGCTGACACAAATGGGGTAATTATCAACATTAGTTGTACAGCAAGTGCATCGACTGCATTCAATTTTATCAATGCCCCCTATATAACATTTGATGGCAGCAATCCCGGCCTACCCGGCAGAAATTTAATCGCCGTGAATGCATTGACAACCAATGGTAATAATTGCTTCCGGTTCTGTAATGGAGCAAGTCACATAGTACTCAAGAATCTTGATATGACGGTTGGAACACCTGTGACTTCGACGAACTCGCGACCGATTTGGCAATACCTGACTACCAATTATACTCCCCAAGCCAATGCCGATAGTGATACTATTGTATATTGCCAAATCACCGGTGGGTACTATGGGATGTTCCTGAGTGGTTTGAACTCACCGCCGATTTCCGCAAATTATTGGTATGTTGCTCATAACAATATTCATGATTTCGGAAACTATGGTATCGATATCTCGGCGGAAGATTATAATTGCGTTATTGAGGCGAATGAGATCTATCTTACGTCCCCCAACACGAGTGGGGTCTGCTACGGTATTGCCCACACTAACGGCCTGAGCACGAACAACACCATTATTCGAAACTGGATACACG
>CAZPUW010000677.1:0-1217 GCA_964589795.1 uncultured bacterium | reverse complement strand
ACATGGTACGTGAGAAAACTGCCGCGAATTTCTTACTCGGTGAATTTTACGCTGAGTCATTATTGATGTCCGAAGCAGGCAACGCTACCGGCGCTATTCAAATCGCCGGAACCGCACAACCGCACCAGTTGCCATTCTTTCTTGCCTCCTGCGACTATACGCTGATGAGCGAAGAGCTTTTTGCCGCGAGCGCATACCTCACCCGCGAACCAAATCTTTTGGGAACCATCCTTGGACAGGATTGGTCCAAAGCCGTATTTGCCGCAACCATGTTAGTCGGTATCGCCGCCGCAATATGGGGATGGGGCGACTTCATCAATTGGTTCAACGTGGAGTAGTGGGATGTCGACTTATTCAAATGAGGCGATAAAAAAATTCTCTTTGCACTATAATTGTGCACAAGCCGTTTTTTCCACATATGCCCCGTTGCTGGGTGTCGATGAAAAAACTGCATTGAAGCTCTCCTGCGGGTTCGGTGGTGGGATGGGCCGGATGCAGGAAGTGTGCGGAGCCGCAACCGGCGCCTATATGCTAATTGGCGGCAAATACGGTATGACCGATTGTGCCGACCAACCTTCTAAATTCCACACTTACGATGTCATGCGTGAGTTTACCCGCAAATTTCTTGAAAAGAACGGCGCACTTCACTGCCGAGATTTACTCGGTTGCGAGATGACAACTGAGGAAGGGATGGAATACATCCGAATAAACAAGAAATTTGAAACCACTTGCCGTCAATGTATCGAGTGTGCATCGAATTTTGTGGAAGAAAAGCTTTTTCACGACGAACTGATTAAAATCACAATTGAGTAACGAATGAGAGATTTAATTGCTTTTATCATCTGCGGCATTTCGGGGATAATTATCCTTGCCGCATTCTTTATCAACTCTTCCGGTGCCGTTGCGGTACAGGTCGAGATAGCGCCCGGCCGGATACGTCTCCGTGCCGCTCGTCAGGTCGGTGAACGGCACGAACAGGTGATTCAGGTTCTGATCGCTGAGATCGACGAGCGCCGCCAGCGTCATCGGCTGCCCCTTCAGCGCGAACGAGAGCGTGCCCGCCCGCCGCATCCGGCGGACGGCGCCGGTGGAGGTCGGCATCGGGATGACCGTCTGGTCGTCACTCGGCGTGAGCGACGCCGGCACGTTGTACCCGGGATCGATCGCGAAGTAGGCCAGCGGGAGGAACTCTGCCTTCCGGCTGGGCGGGATCGGAT
>CAZPUW010000676.1:0-1227 GCA_964589795.1 uncultured bacterium | reverse complement strand
TGCTGCGGGCGGGGATATGCATAAACCGTAGCTGTCGGGATAGAAATTCCTTCAACAAATGCAGATTGGACATAATAACCGTAATGCAATCCATTAGTCAGACCCATATCGATGTATGTTGTATCGGTTATCGTACTGCGATATGCAATCATCGTCGTATCGACTGAAGTGATCCGCCAAATCCGGTACCCAATAAACGTATTTGCACTAGAAACCGGGCGTTGCCAAAGCAACTGTATTTGCTCAGACTGACCACCTAATGCGACCAAATTTCTCGGTGGGCGTATAACATTTACTACTGAGGAAAGAGTCAGAGAAGGGCGAACAGTATCGTTCAACGGAACGGTGAAAACAGTCGCTGATGTTGCACCGGTATAACCCTGTGCGACTGCACGAATCCGGTAATTCGAACCGGTCAGGATATTAGTAAATAACGCGTGTCCGGTTGCATCAGTTAGTTTTGCCAAGTTGGGAATCGTTGTGATTTCGACTTGTGCATTTGCCAAAGGAGCACCACCTGCCGCGGTGATATATGCCAGTACATTTCCGGTTTGGAGATAGAACTGAATCGCAAGCGAATCGACCGGCGAATTGGTGCCGCTGTTATAACTGTATTGGAGGTATTGGTTATTCGCACCGGCAGCGGGACCTTGCAATCCAACAGTGCAAGAGTCGTTGTATGCGGACATCGACTTGTACATGCACTCCATCGTACCGGAGGTATATAGTCGAAGTTGGAACGTGTGGCGATAGAAGGGAAGTCGGTTATGTGCTACTTGATTCCATTCGATAATCAGGCGTTGGTTCGCATTATCGAAGTAATACCAAATCGCACCCCCTTCAGACGGGTCCATGTCGCTCCAAAACGGATAGATACCGGGTTGGATATGGCTGGTGTAAGGTAATGCAGTGTTGTCGAAGAATGTTGAGTAAAGTCCGAAACCAACAAAACCGTTTGAACAAATCTGAATACTGTCACTATAATTCATGCCGTAATATGGAAAGACAAAACCATTCAGGGGTATTGAAACCGATTGATCGTTTAACACCAGCCCGGTATTTGTACCTGCGCCACCAAGGTCGGATGCAATCTCTACCCAATTATAAGTAGGCCCGGTTGGCTCGCTTCGATTATCGATGTAACGATACCCGTAACCATCGGGCCCACCTTGGCGTTTTATGGCCGGGGGCTGTGGTCGTTGCGATGGACTCGGCGACGCATAAGCA
>CAZPUW010000675.1:0-1238 GCA_964589795.1 uncultured bacterium | reverse complement strand
TGATTTGTCTCTCTTCGGTACCGATATACTGGATTTTTATCACGCCAAGCTTTCCCTATCCGGTTATTTTAGAAATTATCGTGACCGCGTTTGGATGGGCGGCTGTCCAGCTCACTTCCTCGACAATCCCTCTGCGATATTCGACTCCATTGACGCGCAATAAGTACCTTGCCGCACTCTCGCTTGCCATCGGTATCGGATTCACGATAGGCGCAATCGTGGGCGGTGTGCTGATGGATATGTGGGATAGCGCCCGTGGTTCATTGTTCGGTATCCCGTTATTCCCCACTCATTTCGCATTCGCAATTACCGGGCTGTTACGGTTGAGCGTCGCAGTCTATTTCTTCCGTCTCAGTAAGCAGTTACAGACCGCGGAACGCTTTCCTATAATGGTGGTTTAGTATTACCTTTCTTACAATATGACCGACTTCGTTTTAACGGCGGATAAAATTTGTTCAAACGGGTATCCCGACTGCGGATGCGCGATATTGAACAATTTGACTTTGAATCTGCAACGCGAAGAGTGGTGGCGGATAACCGGAGAGTCGGGAAGCGGTAAAACGCTTTTCATGCGCTGCATGGCCGGTCTTGTACCGCATCGCGGTTCACTGAGTTTGAACGGTAAATCGTTCCAATCATATTCGTTACCCGAATGGCGTAGAAAAGTACTGTTCGTTGGTTCGAAACCGATTCCTTTTTCCGAGACTATTGGCGAAAGCATTCTGTTACCGTTCCGCTGGCGGAAAACTCCGGTTCCATCGAACGAAATTGTGATGCAAATACTTCGCTCCACCGGTTTAAAATTTGATTTAGACGCATCGACAAAGTCATTATCCGACGGGGAGCGGGTGCGGCTTGCATTGGTCGCCTCTATATTATTGCATCCTGAGGTGCTTCTGCTTGATGAAACGCTTGCGTCGTTGGATAACGAGAATGCCCAGAATGCAATCGGGATGATTCGCAAATCGTCCCATGATACAGGAATGACAGTGGTTTGGGTAGACCACGGTAACCGGTTGACTGGTGTCGAACCGTTACATACGATGGCAATTACAAAACCATGAACAGTGTACCAGCCACAACAACCCCTTATTTTCCATTGACACTCTACGATTTGTCGATGTGTTGCGCGATGATGGGATTCATCGTACTGCTCGCGTGGCAAGGTAAATACGGCATTACTAAAACATTGTTGTGGGGCGCGTTACGGGCGGGAATCCAATTATTAGCAGTTGGTT
>CAZPUW010000674.1:0-1254 GCA_964589795.1 uncultured bacterium | reverse complement strand
CGTCTTTGGAAAAAGGCGCCCGCCGCTTTATCCAATCGATGTATTCTAAAACCTGAAATGCTCTTGGTAGTTTTACTTTTTCCATCTTTCTTAACTTTCTTTCCCAATACCAAATACCGAATCCCCAAAACCCAATCTACCATCCATCTTTATGCGCTGGCCCTACTACCACCGACAATGAAGATGGAACGATTTCGATGAAATTGACTCGTTCTGAAAATAACGCTTCACCATCCAAATGAATCTCCCGTCGGTCGGAGAGTCGTTCCACTTGGATGCGTTTTATTTTCCGTCGCGAAAGTTTCGCCTCTTTGTCAAGTGTTCCCCGAAACAGTCTCGTTCCAACCCGTAAACTTTCATACCAACGAACAGGTTTCCCTTCAATCCATTCCAGCCAACCGTCATCAGGTAATGCTCCCGGTGCAATGATAGCGCCACCGCCATATTGTGAGGAGTTTGTTGCGACAACAACCAACACTTCCGATTCCCACGTCTCATTAGTGTCGAGGTCTTTCATCCGAAATCGTTCCGGTTTGAATTTGGCGTAGTTCCACAAACCGAACCAAACGTACGGGCCCACACCACGTAACTTTACCCGCTTAAAATCATGAGCGATGAGCGCATCAAGCCCAAAGCCGCAAGCGATAACAAATAACTTTCCATTGACTCGCGCTGTATCGACTCTACGAATGATTGGATTGGCAAGTAGTTCAAGCGATGCGTCTAATTTCAATGGTATTCCCATTGTCCGCGCGAATCCATTTCCGCTTCCTAATGGAAAATGAAACACTGGTACGTTGGTCCCGGCAATCGCTTGCGCGATACCATTCACCGTGCCGTCTCCACCCGCCGCTACGATTAATTCACAACCCGCCTGAACTGCTTGCGCCGCCAGTTGATTTGGTGGATTAAATGCATCGATATCCAGAATTGTGACTTCGTGACCAAGTTCGGTTATACGCGTTTCCAGCTTGTGGCGGACAATCGATAGTAATTTCGGAAGACCCGAACGATGATTTAGAACTACTGTTACTTTCATGGGGTAAATCGAATTGTATTGATTGTAAATGTATCAGTTGAAACGGTAAAATACGGTCGTGTTGTAACCGTAGATAATCGTTGTCAAAGATAATGTGGTAGAAGGTTCTAAGCGAATCGGATGCTTTACTAACATTGTATTCTGTTTATTGCTAAACAAAAAACGCGGACAAATGTCCGCGTTTTTGCGCCCAATCCACACGTCTCGCTTGACAC
>CAZPUW010000673.1:0-1273 GCA_964589795.1 uncultured bacterium | reverse complement strand
AAGTAGTAACAAAGTTTTTTGGTGACTAATCGGCTTCTTCTATCAACATATTAGCGACGGAAGGCGCTGGATGATAGGATTTCGTGCGCTTCACACCGTAAATCGCCTGTGGTTGCGCAATTCCTTTGAGAGTAATTTTTCCGTAGGGGATAAACTCAAATTCATCTCTCAATTCCGGGGGATAGAGACAAATTGCATCATAAATACTGCTACTGACAAGTAAGTCAGTCTGTGAAATCCGAGTCTGTTGTTGCAAGCGTGAGGAAAGATTGACGTTGGAACCGATAACCGTGTATTCCCGTCGTTGTTCGGCACCGACAGTACCCGCAATCATTTTACCTGCACTCAAACCGATTCCGATACGTACCGGTGGAATTGGCGGTGAATGTTTCTCGCGAATTTCACGAAACTCTTCATTGAAGCGGTCAATTTCTTCCTGCATCTGCAATGCACATCGGAGAGCCGCTAATTCAGGATCGCTTGTTTCGACGGGGAGATTCCAAAAGGCAAGAATCGCATCACCCATAAACTTGTTAACTGTGCCGCGATTGGCAAGAATTGTCTTTACGATTCTATCAAGAACTGCATTCAAGAAAGTAATTAACTCTTCCGCATTTAACCGCTCTGTGAGGACAGTAAAATCGGCAATATCGCAGAAGAGGACGACACCATGGTGTTGAGCACCGGTCGCGTTAACTTTACCGGCAAGTACTTCATCGCGAATTTTCGGATCGACAAGGCGACCGAATTCACGGTAAATCGTTTCTTTCTTTTCCAATTCAGAGACGAGAGAATTGAAACTCACTGCCAAGCTTTCAAATTCGTCGGCGGTATCGACTTCCAACCTACTCATCTTCTCACCAAGCGCGAGTTTTCGGAAACCTTCGCTTAAGCGCCACGCACCTTGGGCAATGTCACGAGAGAGAATTCTGACCAACACAACACTCATGATTATCGCAACGAGACCATATGCACCACCCCAAATCGTCAATTCGCGGATGAGGGACTGAATCGAAAGGTTAAGAGTTTTCGCCTGTACGAGTTTTAAATAGAAGGTAAAAGTGAGTAGAGTAAGCGGAATTACACCTACAAATATCGTAATTCGGGATATTTTCGTTGCCAAAGAAATGTGATTGGCTTGCCGTTTGAATTCACGCTGTAAATCATCGATGGTAAGCGGTTCTAATTTGACGATTACGAGATAGTACTCAAGAATCGAGTGGATATATGACATCAAAATGAGCACAACGAGGTAGTAAATCAGTTCTACCGA
>CAZPUW010000672.1:0-1284 GCA_964589795.1 uncultured bacterium | reverse complement strand
TTGATGGTCTCAGGATCGGCGTTTTCTTGTTGTTCACGACGCTCGTCACGTGCTTCACCGCGTTCCAGTGCCGATGCGACAACAGTAACTTTACCGCTGTTGATGAATGCCCGTTCGATATCCTTGATAAACGTACCGACGGCAATATGCTCGGTCGAGAGATTGCGCACCATACCCACAATCACGGTAGGATTTTTGCCGTGTGTTGTAGCAAATTTCGGCAACCATGCCTGGTTCAGTACTTCAGTTATTGCGTCATCGCTTACTTTGCGGCTATCCACATCGTTCCAATGGCCGGATAAATCCTTCGCCTGTGTTCCATCGATGCGCGTAACTGATTTCGAGCATCCCGTACCAATCAGGAGAAAACCGGAAAGGGCGATTAGAGTGATAATGGCAGTTTTTATTTTCATTTTTTCCTCATAAGGTTAAGAATTGTCGGACGAACAAAAATGTCCTACAGAATTTAGAAACTTGTCTATTCGAACGGTTTAGTGCTGCAACCTTGTCAATTGGTTGCGTAAGGTTGTTTAGAGCTATTGACGAATTAAAATTTGAAAATTTAGTATCTACTACTTATATGAAACCGGGTGAATTTTAGTTCCGCCCGGTTTATTTGTCAGTAATTACTCTTCCCGCCATCTTTCCCGAACTTTATCGAGTCGTTCCTGCAAACGCTCGCAGTCGTTGAGTGAGCGCTTTACCCGCTCCAATACCCCTTCGAGTTCTGATGGTAGTGGATGGGGATGCTCTTTATCGACTGCAAGTTTATAGGTTGACTCACCGAGTGCGAGCAGAGCCCTGTCCACACGCTGTCGCGCCGCGGCAAGGTCAAGCCGGATGCGGGCAACTTCTATCAACTGATCGGCGCGGTGGATGAATGTATCCGCAAACCCTTCGCCGTATTCATTTTTCTTCACTTCATACTCCCTTAGTGAGCGTTGGAGCAAATTCCATTAATATTGAATATAATAGAAAAGGGACGAATACAATTCGTCCCTCAGGTGAAATGATAATTGGTGGAGGCGGTGGGAATCGAACCCACGTCCGAAGTTAAGCAATCGCTCCCTACTACAGGCTTAGGACGGGATTTACTGCTGTCACTACTCGGGGAGTTCCCGCCCCACTATCGAGTAGCCATCCGTCGGCTATCTTTTTCGTGGGGTGCGCAACGGCATTCACCCCCTTAGCCCATCGAGATGACGACTACACTAAACCGGTTAGGCGCGGGTTTAGTTCGTCGGGTAGCTCTCCCTTAGGAGTTAAGCTGCCAGTGCATACGAG
>CAZPUW010000671.1:0-1284 GCA_964589795.1 uncultured bacterium | reverse complement strand
AGGCCTCATTCAAGGCATATTTCGTAAATGGCGTAATGAGTGATTCCGTTTCATTTACCGTTCCTGCGGGTACCCGCACTGTTGCTGATCCTACCGGGCCGGATACCTACGGGTATTATGCGTACGATAATAACGATTCACTTTATACTGTTGCACCTAACTACAACTGGATTGAGCTGGTTCCCGGTTTGGGTGGGACTGGTACCCGTTTGCCGTTGGACGATGATCAAATAGCACGGAACTCCGCTTCCGATGACACTTCAATGGTTATTCACCTTCCGTTTACTGTTCGGTATTATGGTCTGTTGTATGACTCCGCAACGATTTGTTCGAATGGTTGGCTTGCCTTCGGTTCACAACCATTATACAACAACAGCCGCAACTGGCATCTTCCTGCGTTCGAAGGCCCGCGTAATATCGTCGCAGTGAATTGGTGCGATCAGAAAAATGATGGTGTCAATCAGGGAGTGTATACATACACCGATGTCACCAATCATCAATTTGTGGTAACGTGGCGTGACTCCACTTTGTATTCTTCAACTTTGGAAGAATACCAGTTGATTATTTACGACCAGAATTTTTATCCGTCACCCTCGACTGATGCACCTTTAAAGTTCCAGTATAAAGTATTCCGGCCTGCGGTGTTCAATGGAACCGAAACCGGTGTAAACTATTGCACGATTGGCATTGCCGATAACACATACACTCGCGCATTGGAATACTGCTACTGGAATCAGTACACTCCCGGCAGCGCGGTAATTCCAACCAGTACCAGCGCTAATAGGGCAATCCTGTTTACTACGACTGCCGGCGCCGATACCTCGTTAATGTTGGTAGCTCCGAATGGTGGCGATTCACTCGCTGTCGCGCTTCCATATACGATTCGATGGCGCGGTCGTCCAGCTTTGGCAAACGTCAATATTGACGTCAATCGAACCTATCCTTCGACAAATTGGACTCGCCTCTTTACCAATACTCCAAACGATGGCAACGAAAGTTGGACGGCAGTAACACCCGTTTCGACTACCGCGAGGATTCGGGTTTTATCTACCACTGGTAATGAGGGCGATACTTCGGGCTTTAATTTTATCATTGCTATGCCGCGTTTGGGAATAACTTCTCCGAATGGTGGTGAATCGCTTTCAAGCTTACAGGATACGGTTATCACATGGAACTCGTCATTGATGACCGGAACCGTCACGCTCGAAATTAATCGAAACTACCCCAGCGGTTCATGGGATACACTGTTTGCGGGACTGGATAATAACGGTACACATATTTGGC
>CAZPUW010000670.1:0-1299 GCA_964589795.1 uncultured bacterium | reverse complement strand
GCAACCATGGAGCACGCATTGAAGATGAATGCGTAAATTCTATCCATTCGAATCCAAGCCGGTTAACTTCCGCGCTTAATTCGTCGGACAACCGGAACCAGTCAATCGCCATGTATTATATATAGTAAGAGTTAACAAATTCTTAAGAAGCTGCCGGGACACGCAAAAGAAGATATATTGATACCCGAACGTTTGTATAAAACGAGAGGTGGGTCACTCGACCCACCTACCCAGCACTCAACATAATACGTAATCAGCAGAAAAGCAAGTAGGATTTACAATTCAAACAGGGATATACGGGCTTAACAAGACGAAATTACCGACCGGTTCGGTTCAGGATATCATCCGCCTGCGAACGCACTGTAGATAAAGGAAATTGCTGTACCAAGGTCAATGCGTTGTCTTTCGCGTTTGCGTAATCATTCAAATCCAGCGCAACTCTTGCGGCATCGAGTAACGCCTGAGGCGCGGCAATACCGGTTTTATCCATTTCGTACACTTTACGGTACTGTGCATACGCTTCAGCCAACTTGCCCTTTGATTCCAAAGTAACGGCGATACCATTCGCGGCACCTATTGAGCGAACTCCGTCGTGTGGGTGTTCTTTCAAAAACTGCTGGAAGTATTGGCTGGCTTCATCATTTTTACCTTCAATCAATTTGACGCGACCTAAGGTCAATTCGGCTTCTTCCGCGATGTCGGTACCTTTTCGGTGCGCAATCAAAGCTTTGAGCTTGTCGGTCGCTTGTGCGTAATCTCCGGTAGCCAAGTATTTACGCGCATCTGCCAAATCGTAACCGGCATCCCGATTTGCATTCGCTCGGGACACTGCCATGACCCAGAACACGATGACAACCACAATTATACCAGCCGCAGAATAGGCAACAATACGCCAATACTGTTCAAACCATTCTTCCGCTTTGGAAAGAAAGATCATTAGTTCGTCTTCTTTCACCAACTTTTTCGTACTTTTCGAATGTACAGTCGCCATCGAAACGGTTCCTCTCGGGAATAATTGATTAGTAAAGCTATACAAACTTCCAATATACATCAAGAAAGGTGATGTTTCCAGTTTAGCCAAATATCAGGGAATCGGTTGGTTAGGGTGAAGGTGAAAGATAGGTAATTGTCGAAAGAAAAAGAAAGGATGACTTTCAAGGGACAGAATGAATTGCGAACACGACATTTACAGGATTCAAACGTGTTCGCGATCCGGCACTCGAAAGCATGTGCCGGGTTCTGTCCTACGAAAAGATAAAAAAGGAAACTGCTATGAGATAATTCGGGGTTGAACCGTAT
>CAZPUW010000669.1:0-1301 GCA_964589795.1 uncultured bacterium | reverse complement strand
AATTCCCATTCAATTACCGGTCGGACAAGGCGAATTGTTTACATCAATGATCGACCTGGTAAAGATGAAATCGATGGTCTTTAATGAAAACTCGCTGGGCAAGGGTTGGGAATATATGGAAATTCCCGAAAGCCGGAGACAGATGGCACATGACGCCCGCGAGAAAATGATTGAAGCGATTAGCGATTACGACGATCATCTGATGGAAAAATTTCTTGCTGAAGAAGAAATTCCCGAAGATGTTTTACTGAAAGCGCTTCGTAAAGCGACTATAGATTGCAAAATTACACCGGTTCTTTGCGGCTCGAGTTTTAAAAATAAAGGGGTTCAACCCTTATTAGACTCGATCGTTGATTTACTACCTTCACCGGAAGAATTACCACCGGTTGTCGGACATGAACCGTTCGACGAGGAAGTGCACGTTGCGAGAAAAGCCGATTACGATGAACCGTTCAGCGCATTGGCATTTAAAATTCAGACGGATCCTTATGTCGGTAAACTGACATACGTTCGGGTCTATTCCGGTAAATTGGCAGCCGGTTCTTATGTGTACAATCCCGTTTCACGGCGCAAAGAGCGCGTAAGCCGGTTATTACACATGTTCGCGAACAAACGCGAAGACATCGACGAGATAGCGGCAGGAAATATTTGCGCATTCGTCGGTTTGAAAGAGACTCGTACCGGTGACACTCTTTGTGAAGAGAACCACCAAATTATTTTGGAACGAATGACGTTCCCGATTCCGGTAGTGCAGCTCGCAATCGAGCCGCGCACAAAAGCGGATCAGGACAAATTGTCGGAAGCTTTGAGCAAGTTGTCAGAAGAAGACCCGACGTTTCAGGTCAGGTTCAACGACGAAACGGCTCAGACAACTATCGCAGGCATGGGTGAATTGCACCTTGAAATTTTGGTTGATCGGATGAAGCGCGAGTTCGGCGTCGATGCGAATGTCGGCAAGCCAATGGTCGCATATCAGGAATCAATCACAAAGAAAGCTCTTGTCAATCACAAGTATGTGAAACAAACGGGCGGTCGTGGTCAGTACGCACACGTTGAAATGACCATCGAACCGGGTGAACGTGGTAAAGGATACCACTTCGAGTCGAAGATTATCGGCGGTGTGATTCCGAAAGAATATATCCCGGCGATTAATCAGGGTTGTAAGGATGCGATGAAGACCGGCGTACTTGCCGGGTACCCGATGGATGATGTGATTGTAACTTTGCTTGACGGTAGTTACCACGAAGTCGACTCGAATGAAATGGCTTTTCGTATTTGCGGGTCTATGGCATTTAAAGAAG
>CAZPUW010000668.1:0-1305 GCA_964589795.1 uncultured bacterium | reverse complement strand
AATCTGCAGTAGCGAGCTTGCGTTCACTCGGTTACGACACATGGTTGTTGTCCGGGGATAATGAGCAGACTGCCAAAGTAATTTCCGAATCACTCGGTATCACTCACTTTATCGCCGGAGTATTGCCTGAAGGAAAAGCTGAACGGGTAAAACAACTCCATTCGGATACTCACACGGTTGCGATGGTCGGCGATGGCATCAACGATGCTCCGGCGTTGGCAAGTGCCGATTTAGGAATCGCTTTGGGAACCGGTACCGAAATTGCCATCGAAGCGGGTGAAATTACGTTAATTCGCGGTGATATCCGTTCGCTAATCACAACATTCACACTGGCAAAGACGGCAATGCGTATCATGAAACAGAACCTCTATTGGGCGTTTTTGTATAATGTAATTTGTATTCCTGTCGCCGCCGGCTTACTCTACCCATTCACGGGAATGTTGTTAAGCCCTATGCTGGCGAGTATTGCGATGGCGCTTAGTTCGGTGACGGTCGTGTCGAATAGTCTTAGGTTGAAGTGGACGAAGTAGGGATTGGTAAAATGCTGAAGATACGTTTGCTGTCTGTTACATGTATTCTGTTGGTGTGTACTGCACTCTCTCAAGCGCAGTTCTTGTTGATTCCGATGGATAACACCCAGCGCGATCATTTGAAGGCGTACGGAATTGCATTTTCGATTCTCCAAAAAGGAGGAGTCGTCGAATGGTTGTTGAATTATCGCGGCGGCAGTTTCCGCACTCAATCCCTTGAAGAAATCCAACGCCTCTGTTTGCTTCGTGGGGTGACTGTTGAACCAATTTCGACTTCGCAATCCGCCGAAATCGACGGCGAAATTGAAAAAGCGAATATGGAAGCGGTGCGTCTCGAAAAGGCCCCCAAGATAGCAGTGTATGCCCCACCCGATGTGAGGCCGTGGGATGATGCAGTGCGATTGGCGCTCGAGTATGCCGAGATTCCGTACACCCGCATCTATGATGAGGAAATCCTCTCCCACAAACTTGCTGACTACGATTGGCTCCACCTCCATCACGAGGATTTCACTGGACAGTACGGAAAATTCTATAGCCAATACCGGAATGCCGATTGGTATATTCATGACCAACATGAAGAAGAAGCGCGAGCGCATCGCTTGGGTTTCGCGAAAGTATCGCAACTAAAGGGTGAAGTGGCGTGGACAATCCGCCAATATGTCCAAAACGGCGGCTTCCTCTTTGCGATGTGCAGCGGCACGGACACCTACGACATCGCCCTCGCCGCCCGTGGTGTCGATATTGTTGATTCACCGTTTGATGGCGACCCGCCCGA
>CAZPUW010000667.1:0-1320 GCA_964589795.1 uncultured bacterium | reverse complement strand
AAACCCCAAAACTAGGCAAAAAAAACAGGCGAAATCCCAACACCCCCCTTTTTTAGACATCTAACCATGCTTTTCGGTCAGGAAGCGATAAAAAAACGCTCCCGTTGTGAAGGACGGATTTGCCTTATTTCGCAAAATCCACCGCAGTTTTGTGGATTCGTTTGAGCCCTTCCTGTGCGTCGGCAACGGAAAGGTTGAGCGATGGCCGGAAGCGGATGCTTTGGATTCCACAACCCAATATCGCCAAGCCATTTTGCCACATCAATTTTGCGAATTTATCTCTATCCGCTCCGGTGGGGAGGTCAAACGCAAGGAAGAGACCTTTACCACGCGCATTCGAGATGAATGCGAATTCATTCTGCAACGCTTCGATACCCTTGAGTAAAACCGGACCGACTGCGTTCACATTGTCGATTAACTTATCATCGCGAATGATTTCGAGGTAGTTCTGGACGCGGAACATATCGACGAGATTAGCGCCCCACGTGCTGTTGATGCGCGACGATTCGTGGAAGACGTTGTGGTCGACTTCGTCGATGCGTTTGGTGGAAACGAAACCACCGACTTGCATTTTCTTCGCCATCGCGAACATATCGGGCTGGACATCGAAGTGCTGGAAGCCCCACCATTTGCCGGTTAAGCCGATACCGGTCTGGACTTCGTCGAATATCAACATCGCATCGTTTTCATCCGCTAACCGTCGTAGTTCGCGGGCAAATTCGTTGCGGATGTGGTTGTCGCCCCCTTCGCCTTGAATCGGTTCGATGATGATGGCGCAAATGTCATCTTTGTTTTCGAGGAATGCTCGCTCGATTTGAGCAACGGCAAGTTTCTCTTCCTTTTCGACACGGGCACTCTCAGCGGCATCGACCGGGAACCGCAAAGTCGGGTGAATAATGCGCGGCCAGTCGAATTTACTGAAATACAGATACTTACGTGCATCAGCGGTGTTCGTCAACGAGACGGTGTAACCACCGCGACCGTGGAACGCTTTCTCGAAATGAAGGACTTGGTGTCCTTTTTCGGAGCGATACCCCTTCTGGAAATTCTTGCGGACTTTCCAGTCCATTGCCGCTTTGAGTGCATTCTCCACGGCAAGCGTACCGCCGGATACCCAGAACGAGTAAGTGAAATCCTTCGGTGCGGCGATGTTGAAGAACGTATCGACAAACTTCGCCATTTCGACTGTGTAGAGGTCACTGTTGGTGATGTTGTTGAGTGCGATGCGCCCCATTTCCTTCAAAAAGGCGTCGGTGCGCATTTTCGGGTGATTGAACCCGACGGGAGCGGATGCGAAAAAGCTAAAGAAGTCAAGGTATT
>CAZPUW010000666.1:0-1325 GCA_964589795.1 uncultured bacterium | reverse complement strand
TGCATGCCGAAGAAATTCTTGATATGTTCCCTGACCTGCCGCGTAAACAACGCGAAACCCAAATTCTCCAGAAGTACCCCGCCGTATTCATCATTGGTATCGGCTCGGTATTGGCTGACGGGTATCCGCACGAAAATCGCGCCGCCGACTATGACGATTGGGTAACTGATACGTCGAAGGAAACCGGCAAGAAAACGCACGGCATCAACGGTGACATCCTTGTCTGGAACAGCGTTACCAAGCGCCGTCACGAACTCACCTCGATGGGTATCCGCGTCAATCCGGAAACCCTCAAGATGCAACTCGAAATCGCCGGTCAGATGGACTTCCTGAAGACCCCGTATCATCGCGGTATTGTCGATGGCACGATTCCGTTAAGCGTAGGCGGCGGTATCGGTCAATCGCGTACTCAGATGCTCATCCTGAAGAAGGCGCATCTTGGTGAAGTCAGCGTAACCGTGTGGCCGAAGGTTCTCAAGGACATCTGCGCGAAGAAAAATATCTTCGTGTTAGAATAGGACTTGGGTCGTAGGTCATAGGTCTTAGGCTAGGCCATAGGCAAATGGGTAGGGGAGGGTCACAGTGCCCTCCCCTATTTTTTTTATCCTTTTCTTTTTCCTGTATTTTTCCCCAATGCCCAATGCCTAACGCCCAATGCCATTCTTTCCCCCATGACCTACGACCCATGACCCACTGCCTATCTTTTCCCCAATGCCTATGACCCATGGCCTATCGCCCAATTTGTTTATTTTCCTCCACTCTATTGACTCCCCCCACTATCTTTATTACCATATACCTATTGACCCACATTCACGAACGACTGAGAGAATAATGTCAATCGCAACAACGACTATTCAATATCAACCGAACATCATTAGAGTGTTATAAACGTGTCGCCCACCCTTCAAAAGAGGGGTGGGCGATTTTGTTAATTAAAAGGGATAAAAACATGTCTGAAAACCATGCAGCTGAAAATTTGGTCGGTCTTACATTAGAGACAGGTTGGGAAATAATTGAAAAAATTCAGAGAGAAGGAAGAAGAGAAGACATGAATCATCCTGATTTCTCTATTTTCTATAAAGCACGAAAAGGAGATGAACATGGTTTCGTAAAAGCATATAATTTTGAGGCTTATTTAAAATTACCTGCGGCTTCAATAATGGATAATGTTTCATATATGTCAAGTGCTTTTATTTATGAAAGAGATTTGTCAGAATTATGTAAAAATAAACACGTAACAAAAATTGTTGTAGTAAAAGATTCAGGTATACAACGTGTACCTGATTTTCCTGAAACTGATGTAGTACCATATTTAGTTTTTGATT
>CAZPUW010000665.1:0-1328 GCA_964589795.1 uncultured bacterium | reverse complement strand
GCGCATTACAAGCTCGATAATCTTGTTTCCATCGTCGACCGTAATCGCAAGCAAATCGACGGCGACACTGAAGATATCATGGCGCTTGAACCGCTTGCTGACAAATGGAAAGCATTCGGTTGGAATGTGATTGAATGCGATGGACATGACATCCCGGCGATAATCGAAGCGTTCGCTCAAGCGAAATCCCACAAGGGACAACCGACGGTGATAATCATGAAAACGGTGATGGGGAAAGGGGTTTCGTTTATGGAGGGAACCCACGTCTGGCATGGTAAAGCTCCATCGTTGGAACAAGTCGACAAAGCACTGCACGAATTAGGAACCTCGCTAACCGAGTGGACGGAGCGACTTAAAAATGGCTGATCAAAAACCAACCCGCGCCGGATACAGCGAAGCGCTCGTCGAATTAGGCAAAAGTGACAATCGAATTTGGGTACTCACCGCCGACCTCGCCGAATCTACGATGGTCGATAAGTTCGAAAAATTATATCCCGAGCGTTTTGTACAAGTCGGTATCGCAGAACAGAATATGTGTAATGTCGCCTCCGGCCTTGCCATTGCGGGTAAAACACCGTTCTGGTCGACTTACGGCGCATTTGCTTCGTGCCGTTCACTCGACATGATTCGGGTAACCGTGTGTTATTCCGATTTGAACGTGAAGATTGCGGCGGGACACTGCGGTGTTACCGTGGGGCCGGATGGTGCCACCCACCAAATCCTTGAAGACATTGCCATCATGAGGGCATTGCCGAACATGCAGGTAATTGTACCATGCGACTACCATGAAGCATACAACGCCTCACTCGTAGCCGGTGAAATTTCCGGCCCGGTATATCTCCGGTTGGGACGAGCTCCTTCACCGGTTATAACCAACCGTGAAGACATATTCACACTTGGTAAAGCGAAGACTCTGCGCGATGGTGATGATATCGCGATTATCGCATGCGGACAGATGGTAAGCGAAGCGCTTATCGCTTCAGACGATTTGGCGAAGGAAGGTATTCACGCCCGTGTCATAAACATGCACACACTCAAACCAATTGACACAGAAACGATTGTGAAGTGTGCGAAAGAGTGTGGTAAAATCGTCACTGCGGAAGAGCATCAGATTTATGGCGGGTTGGGGAGTGCGGTGGCTCACGAGTGTGCTGTGAATGGCGTTCCGGTACCGATGAAAATGGTGGCAATGCAGGATAAATTCGGGCAAAGCGGTACACCGGATGAATTGCTGACTTACTTTGGATTGCGGGCAACGAACATTATTGAACAAGTAAAACTACTGCTTAAATAGCGGAGAATAGTGTTATGTCAACTGAATGTATTTC
>CAZPUW010000664.1:0-1333 GCA_964589795.1 uncultured bacterium | reverse complement strand
CTTCACAATTGGGACGGCCACGCGCTCTAACATTACTTCCTCCGAACGTATTATTTATATCGCTCATTTCTCAAGTAGTCGGAAATCACGAAGAAGCATTGAGTAAACTGGCGATACAGACCCCGCACGGATGGGTTTGGATAAGCGGGCCGTCGCGCACCGCCGATATTGAAAAAGTTTTAGTGAAAGGCGTTCACGGCCCGAAAAGGGTTGCGGTGCTTTTCATCGACGACATAACCAAGGATAACGAATGAACATAGATCGCGAACTCGCTTATAAGTTTTTTCGCGAAATGATTTTGCTGCGCCGCTTCGAGGAACGAACTGCGCAGAGTTACCAGCAAGGTAAAATCGGTGGTTTCTGCCATCTTTACATCGGTCAGGAAGCTTGCGCTGTCGGTGCAATCGGCGCGTTGCGCGATACCGACTATGTGCTTTCCGCATACCGCGATCATGGCCATGCGATTGTAAAAGGGATGAGCCCGCGTGAAGTGCTTGCAGAATTGTATGGAAAGAGCACCGGATGTTCGAAAGGCAAGGGGGGCTCAATGCACATGTTTTCCAACGAGAAACGGTTCCTCGGTGGAAACGGAATCGTTGGCGGACAAATCCCCGTAGCTACCGGTGTAGGGTGGTCAATTAAATACCGCAAGTTAGATGATGTCGTTTTGTGTTTCTTCGGTGAGGGAGCGATTAATCAGGGTGCATTTCACGAATCGTTGAACCTTGCTTCGATATGGCGATTACCGGTAATCTATATCTGCGAGAACAATCGCTTCGGAATGGGTACTCCGGTCGAACGGGCATCCTCTATCTATGACCTTTCGCAAAAAGCTTATGCGTATGATATGGCGCGTTCCCATGTCGATGGCATGGATGTGTTCGAAGTATACAATACCGTGAATGAAGCGGTTGCAAGGGCGCGCGGACGCAGTTTACCGACATTGATTGAAGCGCGAACCTACCGCTTTCGCGGGCACTCGATGTCCGACCCGATACACGGGCATTATCGCACAAAAGAAGAAGTGGAAGAGCAGAAGGAACAAGACCCGATTCTCGTATTGCGTCAACATTTAATTACTGCGGGTATTTACGACGAAGCGGAAGAGAAGAAAATCGAAGCGGAAGTAAAAGCGATTGTTATCGATGCCGATACTTTTGCAACCGAATCACCTGAACCATCCGACGACGAACTTTACATAGACATCTTTGCAGGAGACGAACGTGGCTGAACTAACGATTCGTGAAGCGCTCAACCAAGCAATGGCGGAAGAAATGGAGCGCGATCCCAACGTGTTTCTGATGGGCGAGGAAGTCGGATTTTACAACGGTGC
>CAZPUW010000663.1:0-1339 GCA_964589795.1 uncultured bacterium | reverse complement strand
TATGCGATGCATTTGAAAGCGTCTGAGGGATTTGAATTGAGAAGATATGGCGAAGCGTCGGTAGCGAGAAATCATGCCAATAACAGTTTACCCACAGGCGCAAAATTTTTGTACGTCGGTGATTTTAATTTTTACGATTCCGCGACTGATTCCGCTTATGGTGTTTTTACCGGTTCGCAGGCAAATAACAACGGTCGGGCGTATGATGCACTCCCTTCCGGAAGTTGGCATAATAACTCAGCATTCCGGTTTATTCATACCCAATCACCCCGTGTCCGCTCGTTCGGTGGTGGAGTTAATGGCGGGATGGACGACCGCTTCGATTTCATATTGATGTCGATGAATTTATCCGGTACGACCGGTTCGCACTATGTTTTTGATAGTTACCGGGCTTACGGAAATGATGGCAACCACTTCAATGATTCGATTAATGCACGACCGAATACTGCAGTACCCGATAGTATTGCCGATGCGCTCCATTATGGTTCCGACCACTTACCGGTTTACGCGGATTTCGTTTTCGCAGAAACCACGAACAGCGCGGCTGATCCACACACTACGCCGATACCGGAAGTGTTCGTTGAAAAGCCGTATC
Organism: uncultured bacterium; assembly: GCA_964589795.1. GTDB lineage: Bacteria > Electryoneota > JAOADG01 > JAOADG01 > JAOADG01. The sequence continues at coordinate 744 of CAZPUW010000663.1, read as the reverse complement.
CCAATCCATTTAATGCGACTACTCGAATCGAATATGCCGTTTCACATGCGACTGAATTGAAAATAACCGTGGTCGACGAGACCGGACGGGAAGTTGCGCGACTGGTTGAGAGACGAATGACAGCGGGTTATCATTATATCGATTGGAATGCTACCGGATTGGCTTCGGGAAATTACTTTGTCCGGGTACAAACAGCGAATGGGTTTAACCAAACCATCCCGGTTAAGTTGGTGAAGTAAATTTCTATTTTCTTTGGACTCTCAATTCAATGAATCAAACTCTATCCAATACCGCCCTTATTATACGTCGTGATATTATCACGATGACAGCTTATGCTGGTTCCGGACATCCCGGTGGTTCGCTCTCGTGTACCGACTTTGCCACTGTGTTGATGTTCCACGAACTGAAACGCGATCCGAAAAATCCGAAATGGGAGGGGCGCGACCTCTTGTTCTATTCGAATGGACACGTCACACCTGTCAACTATTCATGCCTTGCTGAAGCGGGATATTTTCCGATACGTGATTTGCTCAAATTCCGTAAACTCGATGGTCACCTTCAGGGACATCCCAGCAGTCATGATACACCCGGTATTGAAGTTGGTTCCGGCTCACTCGGACAAGGTCTCTCCATCGGCTGTGGCGTTGCACTTGCCGCAAAGCGAGAGGGCAGCAGTCGCCGCGTGTATGTGGTCAATGGCGACGGTGAGCTCCAAGAGGGCATGAACTGGGAATCGATAATGTT
>CAZPUW010000662.1:0-1350 GCA_964589795.1 uncultured bacterium | reverse complement strand
CGGCTATTTCAAATGCTTTCGCCCAGCGGTGAGAAACTATTTCGGGATGTAGCTCAATTCCTCGACGTAACGCAGTTTTCAATCCACTAAAACTAAAATCAAAACTTGGTAATAATGAAGCAATCGGAAGTTGAGGTAACTCGGTGCGTTCCGGAACAGTTTCTGCCGCGCGGGAAATCGCCGGACCACCCGGAAAACCAAGATTGAGCAGACGTGCGGCTTTATCGAATGCCTCGCCAACCGCATCATCGCGGGTCGTACCAAGAATTTTGTATTTACGGAAGCCGTCAACTTGCACCAACAGGGTATGTCCACCTGAAACAAGAAGGGCAAGAAATGGGGTTGTTATCAACTGCTCTTGTAGCAGTACCGACCATAGATGCGCTTCAAGATGATGTACGCCGATGCGCTTGATACCGGAAGCCAAAGCGAAACCATTCGCGTATGAAGCACCCACCCACAACGCGCCGGCAAGCCCGGGTCCCACCGTAGCGGCTACACCACTTAACTCATTGGACTTGATACCAGCTTCCGCTAAAACATCAGATACCGCTTGGTCCAACAATTCAAGATGTGCTCGTGAAGCAGTTTCCGGGACTACCCCTCCCCATCGTTCATGCTCCAACTGCCGGGTTAAACGTTGTGATAAAATGCGATAATCGCCATCGACTATCGCAACCGCTGTTTCATCGCAGGAAGTTTCAATACCGAGAACAATCACTGTTTACATGCCTTCACAGTCGGAGGATTCATCGCAATCACTTTTACCATTGAGGGAAGGTCGAGGAGAGGAATGATGTCTTTATTCGAATCGGGAGCAATGAAATGAGCTTTTAAAACTCGTTTGTGCAGCGACAACAAAACTGAACCAGGACCACTAACGCGGATTGATACCCACGGTGGTTCTACATTCCAACCAGTAGGCGGAATAATGGGAATATTATCCATTTTCTCTTCGACGAGTCGCTCAACAGTGTATTTGGCAACAACCGAATGCAAGCCAAGTTTTATTCCATTCGGATTAAATAATTTTAGTGTCACGCTTCCAGCTGTAGCAACACTTTTTATCGTCATTGGTTCTGTGGTTATGGTATCTATCGCATGGAGGCGCGAACGGTCACCGGAAATTTCTACTGCAGATGGAAAAGAAACCGGCGGACCAGATACAACAAATCCTTCTTCGGTAATAAGTGTTAAATCTGGTTTAATCGGTACGACCCGATTTGCGAACCGCTCGACCTTCACCGGCAATACTTCAGGTTTTAATATTGCTAAAATCTTTACATCGGGAAATTGCGGAAGTTCAACCATATCATTACGCAAACGAACTTCTCCGCTGGACGGCAATGT
>CAZPUW010000661.1:0-1360 GCA_964589795.1 uncultured bacterium | reverse complement strand
AAAAAAAACGGAAAACCTTGTAAGGAAGCAACTTCAAAAGAAGGGTTATTACAAGGATAGTCGAATTGTTGTTGAGGAACAACAAAGTGATTCACCGCGAATCATTAAATTGCTCAAGAATGCATCGAAAAAAGGGCAAGCTAGTGGGTATCCAGAATTTATCATTAGTTCAACTGAACGCTCAAACTTCATAATCGTGATCGAATGCAAAGCTGATACGAAAAAGCATGAAAGCAAAAATCGAGATAAATTTGCAGACTATGCTGTAGATGGGGTTCTTCTTTATGCATCATTTTTATCAAAAGAATTTGATGTTTTAGCGATTGCTGTTAGTGGAGAAACAGAATCTGAGAAAAGGATATCTCACTTTTGGTTTTTACAAAATACAAGATCGCCAGTCGAATTTCAGTCACAAAACTTTTTTTCATTCAATGATTATTATACCAAGTTTATTAATAGTGATGTCAAATTTAGCCAAGATTATGACGCATTACTTGGTTACAGTAGAGAGCTAAATGAGGAATTACAAGCCCAGAAAATAAAAGAAGCGCATAGAGGGTTACTCATTTGTGGAATTTTAGTGGCTTTGGAAAATGCAGCATTCAAAAAAGGATTCAAAGTACATAGAACTGCGCGTGCCTTAGCGAATAACTTAGTTCAGTCAATTGTTGACGAATTTAAAAATGCAGAATTACCAGAAGAACGAATCAATATTCTTGAGCAAGCTTTTTCTTTCATACGAACTAATGCTACTCTGACTTCGGATAAAGAATTTTTCGTACAATTAATAGAAGAACTGGATTCACATGTTAATACATTTGTTCGTACTCACAAATATCACGATGCTTTAGGTCAGTTCTATATTCAATTTTTAAGGTATGCTAATAACGACAAAGGATTAGGCATCGTGTTAACACCTCCACATATTGCTGAACTATTTGCAGACCTTGCTGAAGTTAATAAGAAAAGTGTCGTTTATGATAATTGTTGTGGCACAGCGGGATTGCTTATTGCTTCGATGAAGCAAATGTTAACAGATAGTGGCGTTAGTCCAGAGACAGAAAGAGCAATAAAGAAAAAACAATTAATCGGTGTTGAATTCCAAGATGATATCTATGCTTTAGCAGTTTCAAATATGGTTGTACATGGAGATGGCAAAACTAATATCTTGTCAGGTGATTGCTTTGTATTGTCTCAATCGATAAAAGAAAAATTTAAGCCAACCGTCGGATTACTAAATCCGCCCTATAAAACTAAAGCAAGTACGATTGAAGAACTAGATTTCGTTCTCAATAATCTATCTGCACTTCAAGTGAGTGGAAAATGTGTTGCGATTCTACCTTTCGGTTGTGCGATTGGC
>CAZPUW010000660.1:0-1379 GCA_964589795.1 uncultured bacterium | reverse complement strand
ACGGAAGAGTATTTGCGTGTCCACGAACGTTGCGGATTGACTCGCGCCGAACTCGAAGACATCGTTATCATGGGTTGGAAAGCGGCATTCCTGCCGTACCGCGAGAAAGCGATGCTGCTGAAACGTGCACTAATCGAAATGGAAAAGACGAGAGTGCCGTTTTAATCAATGCCCAGCAACATCGAAATCAAAGCCCGCGTACATGACTTTGCATCGTTACAAACGCGGGTCGAATCCATTTCTGACACATCCGTCCAAATCCTCCACCAATGCGACACATTTTTCGCATGTGCAAACGGTCGCCTCAAGTTGCGCCGTTTCCCCGATGGCACCGGTGAGTTGATTTTCTACCAACGCTCCGACACCACCGGCGCGAAAACTTCACACTATATCATTTATCCGACCTCGAACCCCGACTTGCTCAACGAAACCCTCACCAAGTCGAACGGTTTGCTTGGTGAAGTAATCAAAGAGCGCCATCTCTACCTCGTCGGTCAGACCCGTATCCATCTCGATAAAGTGGAACGTCTTGGCAATTTCATGGAGTTGGAGGTTGTACTCCAAACCGGTCAATCCGAGAGCGAAGGAGTGGCGATTGCGAACCAACTTATCGAGCAATTACACATCCAACCGGAGGATTTAATCGCCACTGCCTACTTTGACCTTCTTTATCCCTAATCTTGCATCTTTTTTATCTTTTCCCCTTGCCTCTTACCCGTTGCCCGTTTCCCCGTAGTTTTGTCCGTATCACGGATTTACTCTACATTCTCTGTTATATAACTTTTGGAGTACAACGTGTCGGAACGGGATGTCATTAAAATCGAAGGGGCACGCGAACATAACCTTCAGAACATTTCCCTCGAAATTCCCCGCAATCAATTAGTCGTCATCACCGGTTTGTCGGGTTCGGGTAAATCGTCGCTGGCATTCGATACGATTTACGCTGAAGGGCAACGCCGCTATGTCGAATCGCTCTCGGCGTATGCCCGTCAATTCTTGGGACTGATGGAGAAACCCGATGTTGACCGCATCGAGGGGCTATCTCCGGCAATTGCCATCCAGCAAAAAGCCGGTACCCGCAATCCCCGCTCGACCGTTGGTACAGTTACAGAAATTTATGATTATCTGCGGCTTCTCTATGCTCGTATTGGTATCCCCTATTGCCCGAATTGCGGTAAAAAAATCGAGCGGCAATCCGCTGAGCAAATTGTCGATTTACTTCTGTTTTATCCCGAAGATACCCGCATCAGTATCCTCGCCCCGCTGATTCGCGGACGCAAAGGGGAGTACAAAGAGCTCCTCGCCGAAATCAAGCGTGATGGTTATGTCCGGGTGCGGGTCGATGGTGTCCTCTACGGAATCGATGACCCGATTCCCCT
>CAZPUW010000659.1:0-1387 GCA_964589795.1 uncultured bacterium | reverse complement strand
CGTAAACCTTTTTTCCCTTATTGCGACTCAAAAATGTTACAGGCGGGACGCCTATACCACCCACCATCCACTATCCACCATTCACAACTATCCATTGTTTATCAATGAAATGGTTTTCCACCTACTTTCTTTGTGAATGAATTTGCAAAGGGGCGTGAAATCACCTATCTTTTAGCGTAATTGAGTTTGTTTATCGTAAACAGTGTGTTACACCACCAGTTCTATCCCAACCACTCCCACTCCAATCCCCTAACTTATTGAAGTGTACCCGTTTTAAAAGTGGATTCACCTTGTTTATCAGTACAAGCTCACAATTTTGTGTAAAAATTCACATTGTTCATGCCTTTCTTCATTTGGGGAGTAATTCATGCTTTTTCGCATCGTTTCGAAAAGCGCTTTTAAGAAATTCGTCGAGTCACTCTTGGCATCCACCGAAGTGGTCGCGCCAAAACGGATAGGAACCCAAGCGAATGGAAAACCATCGCATCAATTCCTGCCGGTCGAGAGCTACGATGAGATAGAATTGGGCCATGAAAAGTCCGATTTCTCGGCTAAAACGTATTTTCTTCCCTTCAAAACCAAATTGTCCACGTTCAAAATGAACGATAATGATTGGGAACAGATTATACAGTACCGGGTTTATCCGCGCGCCATCATCGGTCTCCACGCCTGCGATATCAACGCCTTGGTCAAACTCGACAAGGTGTTCGGACGCGAATTTTATCCCAATCCATATTACATCTCACGGCGAAGAAATACGTTCATTGTCGGCATCGACCATCAACCCTGCGAAGACGGTTTCTGCCACGCCTTGAACGCGAATAACGTCACCCACGGTTTTGATTTATTCCTGACCGACCTTGGCGACCGTTACTTCGTGAAAATCAATTCCGACCGTGCCTACATGGCGTTGAATGAAGTCCCGAACCACGAGATAACGGATCAGGACACCAGCGATTATCTGAATGCTCGTCAAGCAATCACTGAAGCATACAAGACCCGCGTAAAAACTGAAGACCTCCCCAATCTGCTCGATATCGAATTTGAGTCGGATGTGTGGCAAAAGTGGGGTGCTAAATGTTTAAGTTGCGGAACTTGCGCGATGGTTTGTCCGACCTGTCACTGCTATGGCGTCACCGAACAAGTTACGATGGATCACAAATTCGGATACAAGATGAGTTATCTGTATTCGTGCAATTTGCTTGATTTCGCAATGGTCGCCGGTGGCCACAATTTCCGCCCCGCGAAAGAAACCCGGCTCAAGTACCGGTTCTATCACCAACATCGTGGTTTCGTCGAGACTTATGGCGAGCCGATGTGCGTGGGATGCAACCGTTGCGGTAAAGCTTGCCTTGCCGGTATCAATCCGGTTGATGTTATCAAGGAT
>CAZPUW010000658.1:500-1394 GCA_964589795.1 uncultured bacterium | reverse complement strand
CGGGTGGCAGCTCGTTTGAAGCGGCTTACCTGACCAATTTGATGGCCGATACTTACTACGAACAAAGTTTGACGGCATCCCGCGGTGAAGTGAGCGAAGTCCGACGGTTCCTCGAAGATGAATTGGACAAAGTCCGTACCCGGTTATCCGCGTCGGAAGAAGCCCAACGCCGTTATCAAGAAGAAGAGCGCATTCCCGCACTTGATGAAGAGACAAAAAACCTCATCGACCAATCGGCAACATTCCGTTCGATGTTAGCGGAAAATGAAACCGATTTGAATGCCGATCTTCGTCGTCTCGATTATCTTCGTAAGCAACTCTCCGATACCAAAATGACATTGGTGGAAGATATCAGCACAATTTCTTCGCCATTGATTCAAGCATTGATGAAAGAGCTTGCGGATAAACAAACACAACTCGCATCAATTCAAGGGCGTGCCGCTCCGGGTACGGATATAACCGTCCGTGCACTTGAAAGTGAAATCAATACCGTTAAGGACCGGTTAAAAGAAGAAACGCGGAAGTATGCCGCAAACACGATGGGTTCGGGCGATCCACTCGGTACATCGCAAAAATTCTACGACGACATTCTCACCGTAGAAGTCGACATCAAGTCGCTCTCAGCGAAGGCGGAAGCGTTACGGACGATTGTGGACGGTTACGACGCCAAATTGGAAGTACTACCGGAAAAATCGTTGATGTTAGCACGATTAACCCGCGATGCGCAACTCAATGAAAAATTGTACCTGATGCTGAAAGAGAAATACGAAGAATCGCGTATTTCGGAAGCTGGCAGAAGCGCAAAAATCCGCATCATCGACCGAGCCAAGCCACCGCGTGATCCGATTCGTCCCAACAAGCGCGCAAATATTTTGCTGGGTATGTTGCTTGGAT
>CAZPUW010000658.1:0-490 GCA_964589795.1 uncultured bacterium | reverse complement strand
TTGGATTGATGATTGGTGTCTCGGCATCGCTGTTAATCGAATTTTCCGATAACTCCATCCGAACGGTGGAAGATGTTGAGCGGATTGGTGTACAAGTCGTCGGGACAATACCGTACATCAATCTCGAAGAAATTATGCGCAAGTTAAACCGCGACGGAAAGATGGTCGACGACCGCATCTGGGACAAACTCGAAACGCGGTTGATAACTTCATTTTCTCCGAAGTCGCCGATTTCAGAAGCGTACCGGGCATTACGAACGAATTTATTATTCGCCAACATCGACCGGAAAAAACAAATCATTTTATTGACAAGCGCCACGACGAAGGAAGGTAAAACGACTACGGCTTGCAACCTTGCCATCACGATGGCCAGTGCGGGCATGAAGACGTTATTAATCGACGCCGACTTCCGCCGTCCTTCGATACACAAGAATTTCCGGCTCGACCGCCATCATGGTGAAGTCCATCCTTCTCCAGGCTCCTCCGTCGG
>CAZPUW010000657.1:0-1414 GCA_964589795.1 uncultured bacterium | reverse complement strand
ATCATTCCGAATAGTAGTATTGTCGGTCGTTCGGACTCGAACGGTGCTGAAAATGGCGCGGCGTACGTTCGGAAACGTTCTATATATGCCGGATATGCTGGTGACGGATGCCATGCCCCTCGTCCCCGAAATCCCAGTTCTCTTGCTTGTGCCAATTCCGAACGACCCAACGTAATTAATCCATCTGCAGACTTCATTAGTTTCCGGCTTAGCACATTACCGAATGGAAACGATTCATGCGGCATTGTGTTGTGTCCGATAACGATTCGTTTCGTTCCCTTCGCGTGTAATGACAACCACAACGGTGCAAAGAACGGATGCCAATACGGATGGATAATCGCATCAAATTTCTCTCGTCGTAACTTTGCTCTCAATAACGGCCATGACCAAAATCCGATTGAATCCAATAAACGAACTCCGTTTTCTTCCGCACCGGCTTCCGGGCGGAATTGACTGCTTCCCGGAAATAAAAATCCCGGATACATTCTCCGGAAATTCCAAACGGTTACGTCATGCCGCAGATGTAAAACGCTGTATAGTGCGTCGTTGAAAGCCGCGATACCACCACGATAGGGAGTAACCGGCCCCGTCAAAAGTAGTTTCACTATAGTTCGTCCGGTTTCCTGAGTGGTAATCGTTCGTCGGGTTGTTGGGAAGCAATCATTTCACCAAGCAAGCCGAGTGAAACCAATTGTACGCCAACCAAGATGAGCAGTACGGAGAGTTGTAATAAAGGTCGTTGGCCGATTGCGTTGCCGAGTACGATTTTATCAAAGGAAAGATATAATCCTAAAATAAATCCGATACCGCCGAATAATGAGCCGATACCACCGAAGATATGCGAAGGTCGCCGCGTATATCGCTGAAGGAATACTACCGTAAGTAAATCGAGGAACCCTTTCAGAAAACGCGATGCGCCGTACTTTGTCTTACCCCATTTACGGGGATAATGTTGAACGGCTTTTTCGGTAACGCGAAATCCCCTCAAGTGCGCCAATACCGGAATATAACGGTGCATTTCACCGTAGATGTGAAGCTCTTCAATTACTTCCCGACGGTACAATTTTAACCCGCAATTGAAATCGTGGAGATGTATCCCGGATACTTTACCGGTTGCCCAATTAAATAATTTTGATGGCCATGTCTTCGAAATCGGATCGTGTCGTTTCTGTTTCCAACCGGATACGAGGTCCCATCCTTCTTCCATCAGCTCCAGCATCCCCGGCAGTTCTTCCGGTGCGTCCTGCAAATCCGCATCCATCGTAAAAATTCGTGCACCGCGTGCGTATTCAAATCCGATTTGTAACGCCGCCGCTTTCCCGCAATTATGCCGCAACGAAAATACCCGCACTCGCGTGTCTTCTTTGGCAAGTGCGTACGCAGTCTGTAACGAACCGTCGGTAGAACCGTCGTC
>CAZPUW010000656.1:0-1415 GCA_964589795.1 uncultured bacterium | reverse complement strand
GCTTTCGAAGAGCGTCAAGAAAACAGAAGGGCCAAAATGGTTTGAAATGTGTAGTATTTCAAATGACGAATTTGGAAATTCTTGCACGTTGTCATTTCTCAATTCAAACAATCAGTTCGTTAAGGGCGAGAGCGAACAAACCAAGTGAAACCACAAACATCGCGAGTAAACGATTCAATCGCATGTATTTCTCCTTTGAAATTACCTTTCGGTTAATTCGTTGCTGTAACTCGATAAAAGAAGAGAGAGTTATTATTCACAACCGCTGCATCCTGGCAATTAGTGGTCGATACGGATGCAATTGGAGTCGAAGACCAGGATAGTATATCAGTCGTCCGGTAGATGTTATAACCGGTAGCGTTGTTCGAAGCACTCCATTGCAATACTGCGTTGCCACCACTCAACACGACACTAAGCGTAGTGATTGGAGCCGGTACCGGAAGTCCCAACAATTGGTCAGTCTGACCGGTTCGTTCCATTGTCTGGCCATTCACATTTGTCGTAACGTAAGTAGTAGAGTTACCGAAATAGTTCGCCACTGTTCTATCCGCATCGTCAAAGAATCGGAAATAAAGTGTATTGCCCACTCCATTTTGACCGGAAGTCGCTGTAAAAAAGATTTGTCCAGAAGAAACAAATCTCCCTGCGTACGGAGGAATTGGCGGCAAATTGTCGCCAATTGCTGCAGTAACAACAACGAAATCATCTCCGGTCGGCAGACCTTTATACGCACCGATTAAAACTGGAGGCTGAATTATTCCGTCAACACCTGCATTGATTACTTGAACGAGACACCCGGTCGATAATGTCGTACTGCTATGATCGGTCGCAGCGTTTGATTCCGCATTCGAGTAAACAATATTTACCGGAGGTTGCGCGTACACTATGACAGCAATTAGCAACAACGCGGTGACTAATATTTTTTTCATTATCGTCGCCCCTTAGTAAGAGGTGGGTGGATTAACTGTCCAGATAAATGTGGCGCCACGATTAAGAATGAAGTAAGCGTGACCCTCTTGTAACTGTGTCAACGAGCCGAACCAAGCAGCGGAGCCGCCGAGTGAACCGTTGTAATACCATGCGAAGTGACCTTGATCGTCCCAAATTTGACTGGAAGTATTCGCAGTGCCACCACCAGCAAATCCACTTGCTACTAAGCCGTTGGTTGCGTCGCTCAGGTTAAAGTTTTTAGGGAACGGTACTCCAACCAAACTCCAAGTGTTGCCACCCGGAACGTTTTGTGTTTGGGATGTTGTCGGTACGGTTCCAATCAATAAAACGTTACGTGAACTTACTGAACGGTTGTAAATCCAGTAACCTTCGTTATTGCTAACCTGCGACAACGAACCATACAAGCCTGAACCTGGTGTTCCACTGTATTACCAGCAGAATTTGCAGTTTTCTTTCCAAACTTG
>CAZPUW010000655.1:391-1420 GCA_964589795.1 uncultured bacterium | reverse complement strand
GAGGTATTTGAGTTGCGGGTGTAATTGGAGTAAATCAAGCTCGCTCGTCAACCGCAGAGCGCAAATATCATCGACCTGCTTGATTACACCACGGTTACGGATATCGGTTCCGTGGTAGAATGCGATAATTCCTTTGCTACGGTTTGCAAGCTCCTTGACCCACCGTGCGTCGCGATAAAATTCCATACCCATCTCGAATTGGTACACGTCGAAATTATCGAGATTGTATTTTTTCCTTGCTTTATTGATATACGGTGTCCAAACAACTTCACGGAATTTCATAATGAGTCCGGTAGCGAAATCGTCCGGTTGCCATACGGGTGGATGTCCCGGTGGCGTTGGTTTTTCCGGGTCGAGCGGCTTACGGAGTAACTTTCGCCGAAGTTCTTTCAGTGCCGCATAAATCCCGCCGGTAGGCGACATTGGTAGGTCGAGTGCAATGTCTTCAAGAAATCCGAATTGGTTGGAGACCATCGTCAGAAAGCGGCATTCATCGCCAATAGCAGTATGGACGTCGCGGGTTGTTGTTAATGTGCCGGAGATGTGTTCGGGAGATACGTATAGGAATTTCATTCCACGGGCCAGCCGAGTAGTTGCATTGCCGATTTACCAGTATTGTCCCATTGTGTGTCATCATTCGGGTGAAAAACTGAATCACCCATATAAATCTGTATTACCGGTTCAAGCCACGGTACTTCTTCAAGTAACTGCCCTTCCAATTGAAGCCCTGAATTACCGGGAAATGGTCTTCGGAAAAGCCGTAATTGGTTTTTCGCCCACGGTTCGGGAGGATTCCGTTTCAGCGGGTCTGCCATCGCAAGTACTGTCGCACCGGTTCGGTGGGCGGCTTCTACCACCGGGATAGTGCCGACTTTATGGAAAAAGCTGGTTCGGCTGATGCGGTCTGAACCGAGTAACAAAATGGTATCGTCGTCGATTTTGGATAAGACTCCGGTATCGGTGAGGATGGAAACAGTCACACCTCTGCGGAACAAATGTTGTGCTAACGAAACACCTTCATTACCCGGA
>CAZPUW010000655.1:0-381 GCA_964589795.1 uncultured bacterium | reverse complement strand
ATGTATACCGGTGGATCGTTTTTGTGCCGTAACGATAACAACTCGGAAACACTCGAACCCGCCGAATAAACTACAACCGGTGCGTCGGCTATCAATTCCCGAACACAATGCGTTTGCATTTTCCGGTAACGCTTTAGATTGTCCGATAAATCGGAAAGAACCACACATAAATCGAACGGGGATTCACCTGCCCAAACGGAAGCATCGATGCGCCACGCCAGCCATTCGATAGGCGCAAATCCCGGTATCGTTTCTAACAAAAGCCCCGGTAACCGATCCGAGCCATCCTGCCATGTTATCTCGCGGCCAACGAACATCCGCAACGATTGAATCGCTTCCAAAAGACAAGTCGTAGCGCCTTTGCTCATTGACGAGATCGGA
>CAZPUW010000654.1:0-1426 GCA_964589795.1 uncultured bacterium | reverse complement strand
CGAGCGGTTTGGTATAGGGCGGCATGCCCGCATCGACCCATGCCTGAATGAGTACCAGGATTGCGTGCACCAATTCGCGTCGCTGTTTTCGTACCCATAGCGGTAAATCGGCATGTTTAAATTTCTCGCGCAGCCACGGTTGCTCGAGGTGAGGATCGATTCGGCAACGCACCATGCGCCGGATTAAATCCAGCGACATCTTCAAATTGTTGCCGGTCATGAGCCAGAGTGCATGATTGCGCATTGAAATTTTAGTGGTCGCACCCAATAAGCGGTCAGACCAGACCGTTGAGGTCAGAACCGTTGCCAGATTGGTGCTGTTGAGTGAGCGGTTCTCGTTTATATTATCGAGCAGAATAATTGAATCGTCTTTCAACAATTCGGCAGTGATCGCTTTACGGAACTCGTCTTCGTCATTAGGGATTGTGCGGGCACCGGTAATACTGCCGGTGGCAATGAGCGAGATAATGTTGCAAAGCAGCCCTTTACCCGAACCGGGCACCGGCGATTCGATCAAATGGAGTGGCGAACAACCCTGTATCAAGGGTCGTATGAATGGTTGGAACAATGCCGCTACCGCATGCGCGCGGTCGCTATCGGTCACAAACGGAAAATCGATCAACAACTCATCTAATAAATAGTCGCGTGCCGATTTAATTTCTTTAGGCGTGGGATGCGATGGCACGACGATCCCAGTGAGATTGTCCGGGAGATGAACGTAGAGATGTTCCTCCGGATAATAACCGGGGGTGTTGAGTAAAATACCATTGGCGGCAAAGACCGGGGTCTGGACAATGTCGTCGAACCACGGAATTCGCTCATCGATTTCCCGTGTAATGTCGCGGGCAATATCGTGCGGTGGCTGGCTGTCGGAGATTCCGGTTTCGGTCATACGAACCCACCGGGCGCACCGGAACAGCAAACCAAAGATATCGACATCATCAAGGATTTGCGGATAGGCTTTGTCTTCGGTGGTATTGATTTTGATGCGGATGAGGTGATTCGTTCGTCGAAAAACGCGCGGTGGTAAGTTCGCAACAATGAGTGCATCCCAGGCATCGGACAAGATCACAGAAAGTTGCCGGTTGTTCACAACAATTTCCGGCATCTCGTTCACAGGTTCTGCAGTTGCTTGTCGCGTTGGTAGCGGTATGCCTGTTTGCCGGGAAATCCATTGGCAGGCATCGCGGAAATTCTTGGCTTTTCCCGTGCGGATCAGAAAATCGAAGACCGAGATGGTCTCACCGGTGAGGAAGGAATGAAACGATCCCCGTTCGATAGTACCGGTGCCTGTTGCGACTCCCGCCGATGGATTGCGATCACCGGTGGGGGAAGCCGGATCACGGCATTCCAACCATTCCGCACCGGATTGATTGCCGGTCAATAAATCGCCATAAACATCTGTCAGTGAGAGCTTATCCAATGC
>CAZPUW010000653.1:0-1427 GCA_964589795.1 uncultured bacterium | reverse complement strand
TGCACTAGAGAAACTCACACTGACCGATGTTTATGGTGATTTATTGACTGGCAGTCAATCCGGTGCGGAATGGTTGGAATGCCGCGACCCGGCTTCCCCCACCGGCGACCGCAATCCATCGGCGGGAGTGGCGACCGGCACCGGTACTATCGAGCGTGGATCGTTTCATTCCTTTCTCACCGGTGAAACGATCTCGGTCTTCGATTTCCTTATTCGGATTGGTAAAGCGAAACATTTCCGCGATTCCTGCCAATGGATTTCCCGGCAAACAGGTATACCGCTACCAACGCGGCAAGCGACCACAGAACCTGCAAATGATTTGCCGGAAATTGTCGTCAACAACCGGCAACTTTCTGTGATCTTGTCCGATGCTTGGGACGCACTCATTGCTGCGAATCAACCACCGCGCGTTTTTCGGCGAACGAATCACCTCATCCGCATCAAAATCAATACTACCGAAGACAAAGCTTATCCACAAATCCTCGATGATGTCGATATCTTCGGTCTGCTATTCCGGTGTGCCCGTTGGGTTCGTATGACCGAAACCGGAATCTCCGACAGCCAACCACCGCACGACATTGCGCGCGACATTACGCGGGAAATCGATGAGCGCATTCCGTGGTTCGACGATATTGTCCAGACCCCGGTCTTTGCCGCCAATGGTATTTTACTCAATACCCCCGGTTATTATCCGGAGGAACATCTCTATGTTCACCTCCCGGACAATCTCACCGGAATTGCTGTGCCATCGCATCCCTCTCCGAAAGAAATTAAATCGGCGCGCGATTATTTACTGGATGAGTTACTGGTCGATTTTCCGTTTGTTACTGACAGCGACCGCGCGCATGCGGTAGCGGCATTGTTCCAACCATTCATCCGACCCTTGATACAAGGTTGTTCGCCACTCCATTTGATCGAATCGCCGGTGCCCGGTTCGGGTAAAGGGCTGCTTTGTAACATTATTTCCCTCATTGCCACCGGCAGTATTACCGGTGCCCGCACAATACCTAATGACGAAGACGAGTTCCGCAAAGCGATCACTGCCGAATTGCTGAAAGACGATTCCATAATCTTACTCGATAATATTAACGAGCAGCGCTCACTCAACAGTACCAATCTGGCAACAGTTTTGACCTCAACGGTTTGGTCTGACCGCTTACTAGGGGCAACCACTAAAATATCGATTCGCAATCATGCACTCTGGCTTATGACCGGCAACAATCTGAAGATGTCGCTGGATTTAATCCGGCGGATGGTGCGCTGCCGGATCGATCCTCACCTCGAGCAACCGTGGCTGAGGGAGAAATTTAAACATGCCGATTTGCCGCTATGGGTACGCAAACAGCGACGCGAATTGGTGCACGCAATCCTAGTACTCATTCAGGCATGGGTCGATGCGGGCATGCCGCCCTATACCAAACCGCTCG
>CAZPUW010000652.1:0-1437 GCA_964589795.1 uncultured bacterium | reverse complement strand
AGTCACACTTCCGAACGAATAAGGAAGCAGTTCGACATAAGTAAGTTCGACTACCAGTGAAGAATCACGCAGTACATGCTGAGGAATCGCGTAAAACAGCGGAGTATGGCCTAAGTAGGTAAGCAAATTCGGATGAGTCGTTCCACCACCGGGCAGTGTGGTGTCTTGTGGCACTCCGACGATAGATGCAGTGTACCACGTCCCGCCCACTTTCCAACGCAATTGGATGACACTTTGACCGTTTGTCAGCGGGAATGCATACTTTACTACATTACGGGTCGTATTCATGTTGGTAAAGTACTGCGTAGTAACGGTAGTGGATATCTGACTCTCAACCGAAACAGACACAGTCGAGGAATCCATTCGTAAATATATAGGTATCGAAGCATCTAAGATTCCTACACCATTCGCGAACGAAATTGAAATGAAGCATACCAGCGAGAGAAGAGTGATGGCAAGAGACTTCATGACTACCTCCGAAGTTAAGCAAGTTGTAAAGATGAGGACGTCTGAGAGAAATAAACTATAAATTGATTTGTTATTTACAAGTAACCATAAAAATTTCCTCAAGTCAACTCATTTCAAAGTATTGCTATAAAAAACCCGGTGTTTCCACCGGGTTTTCGTCTTTATCACTCATTAACCGTTTTCAGACAGGAATACAGTTTGATTACGCTTTTTGTAGTTTTTCGACGTAATCTTTCTTTTCCCACGTAAAGTCCGGTAGTTCACGACCGAAATGGCCGTAATTTGACGTCTTGCGGTAAATCGGACGACGCAGGTCGAGGCGCTCGATGATACCTGCCGGTGTCATATCAAATACCTTACGAACCAGCTTCGCAATTTCATCGTCCGGCATTTTGCCGGTTCCGAAGGTCTCTACCATCAAACTTACCGGCTCTGCCACACCAATTGCATAGGCAACTTGAATCTGGCAACGTGTCGCAAGTCCGGCAGCGACAACATTCTTCGCAATGTGACGAGCCGCGTAGGTAGCGGAACGATCAACTTTGGTCGGGTCTTTACCACTGAATGCACCACCACCATGGGGGGCAGCACCGCCGTAAGTATCGACGATAATTTTGCGACCGGTTAATCCGGCGTCACCGTGCGGGCCACCCACTTCGAAACGACCAGTAGGATTTACGTGATATACAATGTCAGCCGCGAGCATGCTGGCAGGAATAATCGGTTTGATGATGTGTTCGATGATGTCGGCTTGGATTTTGTCATGCTTGACATCGCCGTCGTGTTGGGTGGAAATAACTACGGTCTTTACATCCACCGGTCTGCCATCGACGTAGCGGACGCTTACCTGTGATTTTCCATCGGGACGAAGATATTTTAATTCGCCTTTTTTACGAACTTCGGCAAGCCGCGCGGTCAGTCGATGGGCAAGCATAATCGGTAACGGCATCAATTCGGGGGTTTCATCCA
>CAZPUW010000651.1:0-1439 GCA_964589795.1 uncultured bacterium | reverse complement strand
CGTGACGAAGCTGTTGTCGAAGAGAAAAAAGGGGCATTGCTGACCGCCGTCAATAATGCCATCACAAGTCTTGAACAGATGCGCGGCGAAGAAGGTAAAGCACTTGCCACCGATTTGGAAGACAACTTAAAGCAAGTCGACAATTTTCTGAATGAAGTCGAAGTGTTGGCAAAAGGGAATTCTGCCGCACAACGTGTGAAGTTGGATAATCGCCTTTCCGAAGCGGGATTATCACCATCGCTCATCGACCCACAACGGCTAACTGCGGAAGTTGCGTTATTGGTGGATAGGCAGGATATCTCGGAAGAAATTGTACGACTACGTAGCCATGTCGAACTATTCCGGCAGACGATGAACAGCACCGGTACGGGAGGAAAACGGCTCAATTTCCTCACGCAGGAGATGCACCGCGAAGCAAACACGATAGCATCGAAAGCCGGATTGGTAGAAATCGTTCATTTGTCAGTGAAGCTGCGCGAAGTAATCGAGATATTGCGGGAGCAAGTACAGAATGTCGAATGACGGTACGAAGGCGGTAATACTGTCTTCGCCTTCGGGCGGTGGGAAATCCACTATCATTCGCCATTTGTTGCAACAGTTTCCGAATTACTGGCATTCGATATCATGCACGACACGGTCGCCGCGGTATGGTGAAATAAACGGTCGGGAATATCATTTTATCGACCGTGAAGCGTTCCAAAAGCTGATTGAAAACAATGCGCTGGCGGAGTGGGCGGAAGTACACGGCGACTGGTATGGTACCCCACTCGAACCGTTACACCAACGGCAACAACAACACTTAAATATTTTATTTGACCTCGATGTTGTCGGTACGGCGAAATTAAAAGAACAGTGGAACGGTATCTTCTCGATTTATTTATTAGCACCGTCACGGGAAGAATTGGAACGCAGATTACGTCGGCGGAAATCGGAATCGGAAGAGCGAATACAACACCGGTTGAAGCGATTCGAAATGGAACAAAACGCCGCCGAAAAGTACGATTGCAGGATTGTAAACGATAAGATTCCCGATACACTGGAAAAAGTAATCGAGGCAATCGATAACTGGCAGAAACTGGTAAAGTTTTAAAACCGGGTGCATAACACCCGCACTTGAACAGAAGGAGAAACATCCGATATGGATGAAAGAATGCTTTATTCACAGGAAATGTTACTTCAACGGTTTGACTCGTTGTATGAAGCGATTATCGTTTTGTCGCAACGTGCACGTCAAATCGGCAACAACCAGTTGGAAGCAATTGGTGCATTACAAAAGCAGTATACGACCAACGATATCTCGCGGGAAAATCTTGCCGATGATGAATTCGATTTATCCGAACCGCGTGACCCGATTGAATTACCGCATTTCCCGAAGCCGACTATCGCCGCAATCAATGAAGCGATTGAAAACAAAATCGAATGGGAATATATTCCGGTGA
>CAZPUW010000650.1:0-1444 GCA_964589795.1 uncultured bacterium | reverse complement strand
GTATTACTATCCAATTAGATTCGGTTAAACACATCAACAATACGGATTGGTATTACGATCCATGGATTGGTGGTTATATCCACAACTACTCAAGTGGTATATGGGTTCTTTTAGGTATTTCACCAGCCGATTCCACTGTGTATTTGCGTTATCCTGTAGTCGCAGGACAACGGTGGTATTCCTATGGTGACTCGACGATTTGTACGTCAACAACTGATACCGCCAGATTGGGTAGTGCAGTGTATTATGACTGCGTTCGTTACCGTACATATAGCAACGGCCGTTATTTCGATCAAGTTTTCAAACCGGGTATCGGTATGTTAAGTTTCGAAACTGATACGACTAATACTTCCATTTACCATTATGAAATTCTAACGTTGCAGTCATATCGACTTTATTAATTTCGGGAAAGAATGTCTGACGAAAAAGTAACTTGTATTGTGGTAGGGGCCGGACCGGCGGGGTCAGCGGCGGCATTGGTGCTGGCATGCGCGGGCATTGAAGTGTTGTTGCTCGAACGTGGTGAGACAGTGGGTTGTAAAAACCTGTTCGGTGGTGTGTTGTACACGACTATCCTTGACAAGCTTATACCGACATGGATGGAAGAAGCACCGTTAGAACGGTATGTGACCCGCAAACGATTCTCATTGATGGCTAAAGACAGTGAAGTCGCACTCGATTTTAAAACGAAACGATACGAACAACATCCGAAAAGGAATTTTTCTTTTGTTGTACTAAGGGCGAAGTTCGATCCGTGGTTTGCGGGTAAAGCCGAAGAAGCGGGTGCGATGCTCGCTACCGGCATAATGGTAAAAGAACTGATTATCGAGAATGGTAAGGTAATTGGTGTACGTACCGAACCGGGTAATGAAGAATATTTCGCCGATGTCGTTATTTCAGCTGAAGGAGTTCACAGTTACCTAACATTACAAGCGGGATTACGGCACGGGGAGTTCGATCCCGACCATATCGTAACAGCGGCAAAAGAAGTTATCAAATTAGATAAAAGCGTTATTGAAGACCGGTTCCAGTTGGAAGGTAATGAGGGTGTCGCGGGGGCATACTTCGGCGAAGGATTGTTCGGGATGTTCGGTGCGGGATTCGTTTACACGAATAAAGATTCACTCTCGATTGGAACGGGTGTGACCATCGGCGAGATGATTCGGAATAAGAAAAACCCGAATGAGATTCTCGAGCATTTCAAACAACATCCGGCAATTCGTACTTTGATACGCGGCGGCGAAACTATTGAGTACTCAGCACACATGATTCCAGAGTATGGTTACGACCATCGTCCGGGATTGTTCAACGATGGTTTTTTAGTAACCGGCGATGCGGCGGGATTAGTGAATAGCAGCCACCATCAAGAGGGGACAAACCTTGCGATGGCTTCGGGAGTATATGCGGCGGAAACAGTCATCGAAGCGGTCAAGAAGAACGATTT
>CAZPUW010000649.1:0-1445 GCA_964589795.1 uncultured bacterium | reverse complement strand
CCAATACGCCACCGGCTTTATGCAACGCTTCAAATACGGTTACGTCATGCCCTAATAACGCAAGGTCACCCGCGACAGTCAATCCGGCGGGACCACTGCCAACGACGGCGATTCGTTTTCCGGTGGCCGGAGATTTTTGCGGGATGGTAACGAGATTATTTTCACGCTCGAAATCGGCGGCGAAGCGCTCCAATCGGCCAATCGCGACCGGTTCCTGTTTGATGCCGACGACGCAAACTTTTTCGCACTGCTCTTCCTGCGGACAGACACGGCCACACACTGCCGGGAGTGCATTCATTTCTTTTATTTTACGCGCTGCACCCGCAAATTCACCTTGACCGATGAGTTTGATAAATGCGGGAATGTCAATTCCAACCGGACAGCCGGAAATACATTTCGGATTCTTGCATTGAATGCAACGCATCGCTTCGTTCTGTGCAAGTTCCGCAGTATAACCAAACGGCACTTCAAGAAAGTTGCGGGCACGAACTAGCGGTTCCTGTTCCGGCATTGGTTGGCGGGGTAATTTTTCTCTTGCCATCGCTGCTCCTAAACGTGTGCCGGGTGATGGTTTTTGTACAGATCCATCGCTTCTTTTTCCTGAGGCAGGTACATTCTTTGCCGAAGCATTAACTCGCGGAAATCAACTTCATGTCCGTTAAATTCAGGGCCGTCGACGCAGACAAAGCGGGTATGTCCCGCAACGGTAACGCGGCAGGCACCGCACATTCCGGTGCCATCGACCATAATGGGATTCAGTGAGACGAGGGTCGGGGTGTTGGTCTCTTTGGTAGTTTTACAACAAGCATTCATCATTGGTACCGGGCCTATCGCGACAACTTCAGCAATTTCATGCTCAATTATCAATGTTCGGAGGACGTCGGTAACAAAGCCGTGAACGCCATAGCTCCCATCATCGGTAGTAACGAAAAGCTCGTCGCACACTTTCTTCATTTCCTCTTCCATAATCAGGAGATCTTTTGTGCGCGCGCCGATGATTCCAAGAACACGGTTACCGGCGGCACTCATCGCTTGGGCAATGGGATGAACCGGGGCAACGCCAATACCACCACCGACGACAATGACCTTGCCGCGATTCTCGATATGAGTGGGACGACCTAACGGCCCGCAAATATCGGCGAGTTCTTGGCCGACCTGCATTTCACCAAGTTCATAAGTCGATTTGCCGACAGTTTGGAAAATGAGTGTTAGGGTTCCGGCGGAGGGGTCGGCATCGGCGATGGTGAGTGGTATCCGTTCACCTAAGTCGGTAGTGCGGAGTATGATGAATTGTCCGGCGCGCCGTTTTTCTGAAATCCGTTTGGCTTCTACCACGATTTTGACAACGCGGTCGGCGAGTACTTCCCGGGCAAGTATTCGATTGCCCATCTTTTTCCCCCAAAGAATGAGTGGGTTGACTACTTTAAGTGGTTTGAATAGAATCA
>CAZPUW010000648.1:0-1456 GCA_964589795.1 uncultured bacterium | reverse complement strand
CAGTTTCGATATCGACGCGAGTAATGCGACCGTCGGGGCCAGTACCGGTGATATTCCGTAAGTCGATACCGAGTTCCGCGGCTAACCGCATTGCGACCGGTGACGCGATAATTCGAGCACCGTTGGCGATTGGTACTACCGTTGCCGGTACAGGTACAGGTTTCGGTGGAGCGGAAACGGGCTTGGGTGCAGGAGTAGGTACCGAAGTAGGCACAGGAGCAACTTGTGGTGCTGGTTGAACGGCTGCGACTTTTTCAGCTTTCTTAGCTTCGGGTTTTGGTTTTTCCTCGACCTTTTTCGTTTCTTTAGCCGCTGCTGGTGCTGCGGGTGCGACGACTTGTTCCCCTGCCTCTCCGAGTACAGCTAAAACTGCGTCGATTGGCGCGGATTCACCCTCTGGAACCACGATTGAAAGTATCACACCGTCTTCGAATGCTTCGAATTCCATTGTTGCTTTGTCGGATTCGATTTCTGCAAGTACATCGCCGGGTGCGACTTTATCGCCGACATTTTTCTTCCATGAAAGCACTTTGCCGGTGGTCATGGTGTCCGATAGACGCGGCATTGTTAAATTTGTGGACATACTCTATTTCCTTGTACAGGTATTCTACGAATACACAAATTCAATTTATTTCAGGTATAAAACTCGTTCGACAGCATCAACCACGTCTTGTATCTGCGGAAGTGCAAGATGCTCAAGGTGCTTGTTATACGGCATCGGTACGTCTTTTCCCGTGACCCGTTCGACTGGTGCATCGAGTGAATCGAACACATTGCGTTGAACGCGGTATGCGATTTCAGCACCAACGCCATTAAACGGGAGCCCCTCTTCCACAATAACCAGACGGTTAGTTTTTCGTACAGAGTTGTAAATAAGTTCTTCATCCAACGGACGCAGTGTGCGCGGATCGACGATTTCCACTTCGATTTCCTGCTTTGCTAATTCTTCGGCGGCGGCCAATGCAGTATGTACCGCTTTACCCCAAGCCAGAATCGTAGCATCGGTGCCGGAACGTTTGATATCACCCACGCCAATGGGAATCAAATATTCGCCATCCGGTACTTCACCTTTGAATCCGTAGAGTGTCTCTGCTTCCATAAAAATCGTGGTGCTGTCATCGCGGATTGCGCTTTTCAACAACCCTTTAAAATCCGACGGCATCGAAGGGAGAATTACTTTTAGACCGGGGAAGTGACAAAAAATCGCTTCGAGCGATTGGCTGTGTTGCGACGCCAACTGGTGCGCGGCACCATTCACTCCACGAATTGTGAGCGGCATCGAGAATTGCCCACCCGACATATAACGCATCTTCGCGGCATTGTTAATAATCTGGTCGAGGGCAAGAATCGAAAAGTTGAACGTCATCATCTCGATAATCGGACGCAGGCCGACTTGCGCCGAACCAACGCCGACCCCCGTGAAGCCAAGCTCGGTAATCGGTGTGTCGATGACCCG
>CAZPUW010000647.1:0-1458 GCA_964589795.1 uncultured bacterium | reverse complement strand
TACTTTAAAATTACTTCTTTTATTGCGACGGGGGGAAAATTATGAATAAAAGAATCGAGCGCCTACGAGTACTCAAAATGGAAGCCCTCCAAGGCGGTGGTGAAGCCCGCGTTACCGCCCAACATAATAAGGCAAAATTAACCGCTCGCGAACGCATCGAGCTCCTTTTTGATCCCAATACCTTCCATGAAGTAGATATGCTTGTTCGCGCCCGAAAACCCGATTTTGGGACAAATAGTGAAACTTTTTATGGCGATGGCGTTATTACCGGTTGGGGACAAGTAGATGGACGAACCGTATTTGTCTTCTCACAGGATTTCACCGTCAGTGGTGGTTCATTAGCGGAAGCCCATGGTGCGAAAATTTGTAAGATAATAGACATGGCGTTGAAGATGGGGGCTCCAGTTGTCGGATTGAATGATTCCGGTGGTGCGAGAGTACAAGAAGGAGTTGTGTCGCTCGGTGCGTATGCCGACATTTTTCTCCGCAACACACTTGCGAGTGGAGTTATCCCCCAGCTTTCTGCAATCCTTGGCCCATGTGCCGGTGGAGCGGTCTATTCACCGGCGATAACTGACTTCGTTATTATGGTGAAACAT
Organism: uncultured bacterium; assembly: GCA_964589795.1. Taxonomy (GTDB): domain Bacteria; phylum Electryoneota; class JAOADG01; order JAOADG01; family JAOADG01. Next base: position 859 of record CAZPUW010000647.1, on the reverse strand, counting down.
TCCAGTTATATGTTCGTTACCGGTCCAAAAGTAGTCAAGACGGTTACGCACGAAGAGGTTACGAGCGAAGAACTTGGTGGTGCGGAGACGCACGCCTCGAAATCAGGGGTTGCGCATATTGCCGCTGAAAGTGAATTTACCGCAATCGAGTCATTGCGCAAACTACTTTCCTACCTCCCGGCCAATAATCGGGAAGACCCGCCAATACTTTCCTGTGACGACCCCATTAACCGTGAAGAACCAGCGTTAGATGAGATTGTACCGGAAAACCCGAACAAACCGTATGACATGCACGAAGTGATACATCTTGTGGCAGATCGAAACAGCTTTTTCGAACTGCACGAACACTTTGCCGCGAACATCATTATTGGATTTGCCCGTCTCGATGGTCATCCGGTTGGCATCGTTACCAATCAACCTGCCGTTCTTGCCGGTGTACTCGACATCGACAGTTCACGTAAAGGGGCGCGGTTTGTCCGCTTCTGCGACGCATTCAATATTCCGTTATTGACGTTTGTGGATGTACCCGGATTCCTGCCGGGAACGGATCAGGAGTGGCGCGGTATTATTACAAATGGTGCAAAATTGTTATATGCATATTGCGAGGCAACCGTACCGAAAATTACTGTTATCACCCGCAAAGCATACGGCGGTGCATACGATGTCATGAATAGTAAGCATATTCGTGGTGATTTGAATCTTGCGTGGCCAACTGCGGAAATAGCGGTAATGGGCGCGAAAGGTGCCGTCGAGATCCGAATCGGCATCGATATAGGCGTTGCCGCGAGCGGCCTCGCGGAGAACTTTGATCGGCGGCAGATAGGCATCGGCCACAATCATGGTCGGGGTGGCGTCGGGC
>CAZPUW010000646.1:0-1461 GCA_964589795.1 uncultured bacterium | reverse complement strand
AATTGTTAAGCGGGTGGAACGCTGGACAATCGACCGGTTGGCGTTAACCGACCATCTGCTGTTGCGGTTGGCGTTGTGCGAGTTATTATATATGGAAGAGACGCCGCCGAAAGTCGTCTTAAATGAAGCGATTGAATTGGCAAAAGAGTTTTCCACCACGCAATCAGGTCGTTTTATCAATGGCATCCTCGATGCCGCACTGAGTGAAAGACAACCGAAGACCGAAAAATCATGACCGGGATCATATCCGACATCCATGCAAATTGGGACGCGCTACAGGCGGTTTATACCGACGGTAAGACGCGAGGTGTGGAGGATTGGATATGCCTTGGTGATATAGTCGGTTATGGCGCTGAACCGGAGCGGTGTATCGAAACGGTACGTGGACGTTGTCGTATCATTGTAATGGGTAATCATGATGAAGCCGCGTCGTTGGATACCAGCCCGGATGATTTTAATCAGGTGGCACGACAGGCGATTATCTGGACCAGGTATTCGTTATCGGACACCAATCGCGCGTGGTTGAAAAGTTTACCGATGAGTGTGCGGGAAGACGAGCAGTTGTACGTTCACGCTTCGCCACAATCACCGGAATCGTGGAATTATATTTTTACTGAATCGGAGGCGCGCCGTCAACTTGCAGGTTTGGATGAATCGATTCGCACGTGCTATATCGGCCATACCCACGAACCGTTTCGTTATGTGTCTCCATTCGGCGCGGAAATGATAAATGTCGGTTCGGTCGGTCAGCCGCGCGACGGCGATAAACGTGCGAGTTACGCAATACTTGATATTCGAACCGGAACAACCGAAACCGTTCGTGTCGAGTATGATATTGAATCGGCAAGGCAAAAAATAATTAAAGCGAAGTTGCCGCCATTCTTAGCAGAGCGGCTGTTGCATGGACAATGAACGGATAGTGGGCAATTGTTGGGAAGTAAGAAAATTATAATTCAAACACCCGAACCGTCCGTAAGGAAAGACTTGTGTTAGGTATACTAAAAAAACTTTTTGGCGACAAAAACGAACGCACGATTAAGTCGATGCAAGAGTCAGTGGCGGAAATTAACCGCCATTTCGCCTCTCTTGAAGCATTGACGGAAGAACAACTTATTGCCAAAACAGCGGAATTTAAGGAACGTCTTGCCACCGGTAACGAAGACGTCGATGACCTGTTACCCGAAGCATTCGCCGTCGTGAAAGAGGCATGCCGCCGCTTGGTCGGGACTTCGTGGCTGGTCACCGGACGCGAAACCGTCTGGGATATGGTTCCCTACGATGTGCAGTTGATGGGTGGTATCGTGCTTCATCAAGGCCGCATTGCCGAAATGGCGACCGGTGAAGGAAAGACGCTCGTTGCAACTTTGCCGCTGTATCTGAATGCACTCGAAGGAAAAGGGGCGCAATTAGTTACAGTAAACGATTACCTCGCGCAACGTGACTCCGAATGGATGGGCGGGA
>CAZPUW010000645.1:0-1462 GCA_964589795.1 uncultured bacterium | reverse complement strand
TGATATGCCAACCGTTTCCAACCCGGTTCACTTTCGGAAGATGCGTATGTCCCATCACGACCGCATCAGCATTACCGGTCTCCAATACTTTCCGGGCATAGTCGTCATATTCTTCATCCGGTGGCACACCAACCGTTTCCGATTTGTATCGTGAGCCCTTCGAAGTAGCGAGAGCGATTCCCATCGCAATGTCGGGATGAATCCACCGGAAAAGAAATTGGGCAAATGAATTATGAAGAATCCGTTTGAGGAACCGATACCCACCATCACTCGGTGCGACGCCGTCTCCGTGATTCCAGTGAATGCGGACACCTTCAACCACGATGTCGCATGGGCTGGGGTGGAGAGTAATTCCAACATGATCCTGAAAAAAAGTGCCGAGTGCAAAGTCGTGGTTGCCGGGTATCATGTGTACCGGGATCCCATTTTCAGTTAATGACCGTAGTTCCGCGAGTATTTCGAAATGGCATTTCGGTATAGCATGCTTCCACTCGAACCAAAAATCGAAAAGGTCGCCGCCAATCCAAAGTCCATCGGCATGGCTGGCTATTTGACGCAGGAAACGGAGCACACGGTCGCGCCGTTCGTAATCATCGGTACGACCGCTCATTAGGTGGACGTCGGAGAAGAAAACTTGCATATTCGAATGTAGCGAATAGACTTTGCTCAAGACAAGTCCATTTGGTTATGTTTAGGGTATGCCAAACGATGCCAAACTGGACAAAACTACGCCCGAACAAGAACACCTCAGCGCGAAATTCAAGCATGCCGAAGTGAATCTTGTTCATATGCTAAACCCGATTCGAGAAGGTACTCTACCGGATGAATTGCCATCCGTCCCCGGCGAACCCACCAAAGAAACCCTCCAGAAATCAAAGAGCGCTTTCCTCCAACTGATGGAACCACCCAAAGACCCGGTATTGCGGAAGCAATGGTTCCGCAACCGGATACTTCTCTTAACTATTGCGGTAGCCACTACGATATGTGCCGTTTTGCTTGGTGCTGACAAGCCGATTGTCGGTGCAGTATTAGTGGTGTTTGGTTTTGTCTCGTCGCTCTTTACCGGTTTAGTCGCCTTATTGGGTTTGATACCGGTTATCGGACCCATACTTGTTTGGGTACTTTCCTTTCCATTTATCTGGTTGATGAATGCATTAGGATACGTTTTCAGCATCAAGCTGACCGTACAAGGAAAAGGACGTGAGGTATTGAACTGGCGGACTGTCACGATTGTGTTCATCACTGGAATCGTAATCGGAATTATTATTGGACGCCTGCTCCCTACGGGAAAGTAAATGAATAATCACAATGGACTAAATATGGAACACAATAACTCATCTCTTTTTTCACTCGACGAGCATACACCGGGTATTGCTGAAACGGCTTGGATTGCACCAAGTGCAATCGTTATTGGACGGGTGAAAATCGGTGCATTATCGGGAATTTGGTTTAATGTAACCAT
>CAZPUW010000644.1:0-1463 GCA_964589795.1 uncultured bacterium | reverse complement strand
CCGGTACTGGCGGTCGATTCAGTAAGCGGGAAAGGTGTCCCGGAATTTGCCGAAGCGTTGGGTCAGCTGGCTCAAGACATCCCGGAACGGGTCATCGAGTCACCGGCGCTGCTTTCGATTGACCGGGTATTTGTGAAAACCGGATTCGGAGTCGTGGTAACGGGTACAGTGGTTTCGGGCAAGATTAGTATAGGCGATGAATTACAACTGCTACCGCAGAAATCAACTGTTCGGATACGAGGAATTCAATCGCAGAACACGACACGCGATTCGGTAGGGGCAGGGGAGCGGGCGGCACTGAACCTTGCGGGAGTGGATCGCGAGACAGTCGTGCGTGGTAACCGGTTATGCCATCCGGGCGTATTTGTACCGACCAATGCATTCGATGTTTTGCTGACGGTGTGTAGCGAGCAGCCGATTAAACATCGGTCACGGGTCAGGATGCACATTGGAACAGCAGAAGTAATCGGACGGCTTGATTTACTCGATACAACCGTTTTTAGCAAAAGTGATAAGGCGGGTTACGCGCGGTTCCAAAGCGAAGAAGCGGTTGTCGCCGGATTTAATGAACGATTCGTTGTTCGACGATATTCACCAGCGGAAACAATTGGCGGTGGAATTGTCTTAAATCCAATGCCACTAAATCGACTCCGGCAAGAGGGCAACCGCGAGCGATTGGAATGCCTGAGACAATCCAATGACGAGTTACAGGTGATTGCTGCAATTCGTGAATGCGAACCCAAATCCGTGTCAACTACGCGGATTGCGGTTGCACTGTCGATGCTACCGGTGAGAGTGATGGAACTTTGTAATGCGTTACAAAAAATGAATCTAATATTTTTTAATAATGGCAGCGCGGTTACAGCTGAATTTCTTTCGCATGAAATTGATTCTCTACGAAAACAACTACAGGTATTTCATAAAGCGAATCCAGAGCGGGTAGGTATTCCGGCGATGACGTTACTGGAATCATTACAGACGCGATTAGGCAATAGTTTATCCGATTTATTGATTGCAAAATTACAAAACGAAAGTATCATTGTCGTTGAAAAAGGAATTATTAGACTTACATCGCATGTACCGAAGGTCACTGAAAAAGAATCTATCAATCTTACCCGCTTTGCTGAGCTATTGCGGGGTTACGCACTTACACCACCTTTGCCAAGCGTCATAGCTGAAGAATTGAATATTACCGAAAAAGAAGTTTATCGGTTTGCCGACTTGATGCGCGAGCGCGGGGAAGTAGTCGTTCTCGAAAGCAGGTTCTGGATTTTAACGGAAATTTTTGAAGCCGCGAAAACCAAGCTTGTCGATAAATTACAATCACAGGGATCGATAGCGCTCAGTGAAATAGCAATTGAATTAGGAGTCTCGCGGCGCTACGCAGTAGCAATTATCGAAGAGATGGATAAGCGCGATATTACGGAACGGGTGGGTGATACCCGTCAACTAAAGAAACCATG
>CAZPUW010000643.1:0-1466 GCA_964589795.1 uncultured bacterium | reverse complement strand
ATTATCTGAAACCTTTTTAACTATCCGCGACACTATACCATTAGAAGGGAAAACCGCCGTTATTTTCGTGCTGTAACTTTTTGTACCTCTTCCTTGTCTTACTAATAAGAACATAGGGTTTGCTTTTGACCAACAGTGCCCCACCTACCACGTTATTCTGGAAATCGGCGTACGAAACGCATGGTCCGGCAGTTCTATCGTTCTTGCGGTCACGGTTGTCACATCACAAAGACGCCGAAGATTTGTTGCAGGATACGTTCGTACAGGCAATCCGGGCGGGTGATAACATACAGGACATCGCCAAAGTACGACCATACCTGTTCCGTACCGCCCACAACCTGCTAATCAATTTTGTGAAGCGCCCGAAAGTCGTGCCATTCACCCAAGTCGGCGACGGCGAACCGGCAAATTTTGACATTGCGACAACGAGCGAGCATTCGCCGGAAGAATTTGTCGCTATCCGCGAATTAACCGCCAACATCAAGTCGATGTTGGAAAAATTGCCGGACAACCATCGCACTGCATTTCAAATGGCAATTGTACAGGAACGTTCGTACAACGAAATCGCGGAGTTGACGGGATGGACGCAGGCGCAGGTGAAAATAAATGTGTATCGCGCACGTAAAGCAGCGATGGAGATTTTATTCCGGAAGTACCCGGATAGGAGTAAATCATGACCCGGTCGGAATCTGGCTACGACCCGACACCGACAAATGAAGAGTGGGAAGCGAATATTTCCGCATTGTTCGATGGCGAGTTGGATCGCGACACCACGCTCGATACGGTGGATAAGTTATTGCTGAACCCGGAACTGCAACGGTTCTACCGTGAAGCACGATTATTGCACAAGGAATTCGATTGGAAGAACACCGAAACAGTCACATTGACAACATTACCGACGGGGTTGTGGAAGAAGATTGAAAAGAAGGGTCTCAACGTTCCACAAAAAGTGTGGGGAATGCCCGCGTCGTCGTTCCGGTGGTTGGCCGCGGCATCCGTGATTCTGTTTTTAACGGTAACCGTCGCGAAAGTCGATTGGAGCAGTGTGTTGTTTCATATTACCCGGATGGAAAATAAAGGGCCGATTCAGATTGAACTCGGCGAGGGTAATAACAACATGACCGAAGACCGCTTCATGGCGATGACTGCGGAGTTGTTGCAATCGGATAAGCGCTTCCATTGGAAAATGCTGGAAATTTTACAACAAGTGACAGAGACGAAACCAAATGCGGAACGCAATCTACGGCATGAAGAGACTGCATCCACTTTAAACGAAAAAAGTAAAATAACACCGTCGCAAGGTTCGTAAAAAAATGGCTCATACCACAATAAAAATTCGATTGGTTCGCGAGAGGAGACTCCAATGACTCAGACACTAAGACGCGCAATGCTGGGATTACTGCCGTTGGTTATCGTTTGTTTACTGCACACAACTTCGTATGCACGGGCCGACAATGCCGGTTTTA
>CAZPUW010000642.1:0-1473 GCA_964589795.1 uncultured bacterium | reverse complement strand
CAAATGTTAATGGTCACTGGACGACCACCGTCCTTGCCGATACATACAATATTTCTATCTATAAACCTTGTATGTATCCAAACTACGTTCATAGTGGTGTGGTATTGGGGATCGATTCGACGACCCGGTTTGATGGCGATACGGTTTATGTACCGCAAGCTGCGGCGTCCCCGACATCGTTGGAATTCATCGTTCAACCGGGTGGGACGTCAACGCAACCAATAATCTTAACGAATACTGGTGACTGGCCGACGGACTTTGCCGCTCAAATTCAATATCCGACTGGTTTTGACAAAACCCATCATGCATCGAAGCTGTCGATGGTGCTCAGTCCGGTGGCAAGGACTGATGTTGTTTCTTCCGCCAAATTGATTGGCAAGAAACCGCTTACGTTACAGTTGTCGCCTTCAAAATCACCGGTTCGTCAAACTGAATCAATCGATGAATTGAATTCGGAAGTGATTATCGGAACGGGTACATCTTCGCAAAGTTTCCCGTTCTATAATTTCTATTGGTACACCCGTTCGGCAATGATTTACACGGCAGCCGAACTTGGACGTCCGGGAACGATTGACTCGATTGGTTGGTATGCAATCACCGCCGGATTATGGAATGAGACAACGGAACATGTCTACATCTATTTGATGCACACACCGTTGACTACATTCACTTCGGCGAATTATGCCAGTTATCAAGCGAATGGGACGCTGGTAAAGACGATTGACCATTACACCGGCCCGGCTGTATTGAATAATTGGGATATGATGGCGTTGGATACCCCGTTTATTTACAACGGCAGTGATAACCTGATGGTCTTAATTCAGGTTGATCAAAGCGGTTATCCGACGACATCTCAAACCAATACGTACACAACAACCACTGGCAATATGTTCCAATACTGGTGGCAGGATACTAATCCACCAACGAATAACGGAACCGTAACAACCAGTCGTCCGAATGTTCGGATGGATTTAGTTACCTTCGATTATGCCAGTGTTTCGCCGGAACAGGGACAAGTAATTCAGGGTCAACCGTTTGAATTGAGTATCACGACCACGGTACCGGATACGACACCGATTAACACCGATTTATCGGCAACGGTTTTAATAACTACGAATGCGTGTACCACATTGACGATACCGGTGATGATTCATGTCCTTGAGAATTCCGTTCAACAGTCATCGAACTTACCGCGTGAGTATAAACTTCATCAGAATTATCCGAATCCTTTCAATCCGACGACCGAAATTCGTTTCGATCTGAAGGAAGCCGGGATGACGAAACTGACGATTTACAATTCACTCGGTCAGGTTGTTGCAAGGTTGGTGAATGATTACTTACCGGCGGGTTATCATTCGGTTCATTTCCGCAATGAGCGTGCCGCTACCGGTGTTTATTTCTACCGGCTTGAGAGTGGTAAATTCACTGCGATGAAGAAGATGGTGATGGTGAAGTAGTTTATCCGTTCATCAT
>CAZPUW010000641.1:0-1477 GCA_964589795.1 uncultured bacterium | reverse complement strand
ATTGAATAAACCCGCATCATCAGTATTTGTTGAATCGATTTGATTACCTGTTCCAACACTAAATAATTTAACTGTTGTGAATACTAATGGACTTTTCGTAATCGAATTACTTGCACACCGTCCATCTACATACCTTTGATAAAATAAATTACCCTTAATGTGTACTTTTGGTAATGGTGAAGCTACAAGTGTATAAGTAATCGAATCGCTTAAAGTATCTCGGTTTGTGTAGTATGGGTAGTAACTATTATTTCCATTATCGGTACAGTCCGTGGCATAACTTAATTTAACGGTAAAACTTCCTCTTAAATCATAAGGAAGAGGTGTAGTATGATTCCTGTTATTATAAAGATTAAATGGGAAAACACTTAAATTTGTATCATCTGGTGTCGGAGAGGAATTATTGGGTAGATAAGAAAATACCTGCAAATAATCTGGATAATAAAAAGGATCATAATATTGCCATACAGTATCACCTCCGGAGTATGTCCACAAGGAATCTATGTCTGAATGATAACTATACGAAACAGATATTTTGATATCATACTTTTTGTTTAGTTCGAACGAACTTGGTAAACGCTGTGTAGGTCTACCATTTGCATGAACTACACAATTTAGAGTTATGTTATCCACATTTGAATAATGAATACTATCCAAAGGATGAATAATCGCTGGAGTAACACCGGTCAATTCCGCGTAACAATGCGTTGGGAAGGCACTTACAAAAACAAGTAGAAATAGACCTGTTAAGGTATACCGTATTGGTGAACTCTGCATATCATGTTCTCCTTGAAGGATACGTATCTATTTATTGCAATCCCATCTCTTTCGGACTGTTACTTTTTTTCCATTACAGCATTTCGTTCAACGGTTTGTTTCTTTAATAATACCGCTCGATCTTGAAGAGATTTGGTCCTCTCATCGGAGGGTTTCATTCGCAATATCTTTTGATCAACATCATACAGATCGGTAATCTGTTTTGTCACTAATGTTACCATACTCTGTAATTGCTCTTTTGTAATGCGATCCATGAAATCAAGCGACAAAGCATATTCGATGCGATCATAACGGGGTGGTGCATACAACAGAGTATATTTTCGTATCAGCGCAACTTGATTGGAATCGTAGCTACCGGACAAGTCTTTATACTTAGTGGAATCAGGATACAAGGGGATATCACGTGTCAATTCCGCCAAATCGCTACTCAAAGTAAATGGAGTCGCCTTCATCTTAGCGCCTTGGAGAAAGTACTGATAATGATTTCGCTCTTCTGTTCTCCGCTCGAGTATACCGGGAAATACCAGTGAATCCCGAATCGCTCGTTCCCTTTCATCTCGACTCGAAAACCATATAACGGTATCTTTAGAGGCGTAGAAAAACATTGTTCTATGCATAGGAAAACGAACTAACTTTGGTTCAACTTTCCCCCATATAAAGTCTTCGAGTACAGAAATTTCGTAAGTTCCCGGCACACTAA
>CAZPUW010000640.1:0-1484 GCA_964589795.1 uncultured bacterium | reverse complement strand
GTGTTGATAATTCTAAATCACCCAACCGGCATGTTAAATCAAGCGCCAAATGGACTTACCTCCATGTCGATGGTTCCAAAATCGAAGACTGGCCCGTCTTTACAACATAAATAGTATTGGCGTGCCGTGCCGTTTTCCAATGGTCTCGCTACCGCGCACCCTTGACAAACCCCCACGGCACAACCCATTCGCGCTTCCGCGGAAAATTGTCCGCGGTAACCATACAATTCCGTCCATGCGATGAGTGCTTTCATCATCGCCCACGGGCCGCATGTCAGAAAGTAAGGATTATCTCCAAACACACCCTCATTCATCTGTTGTTCTGCTAACCTGACTACTGTACCGTGAAACCCGCGACTACCATTATCTGTCGCAATATTGATATGAGAATGGTGTATCTGCCGTTCAGTTAATGGTAATTCACCGCCCGTTCGTGCACCAATCAGATGATAAAATGGAATAGCTTTCTTCCAACGTTCCTGTTGAAACAATACCGGTGCAACCCCCACTCCACCTGAAACACCGACAACTGAAGACACATCATCCGGTATCCGCCATGGGTTTCCTAACGGTCCCAATGTATCCAGTGTATCACCGACCTGTAATGCACTCAATAAATCACTACCGCGTCCATATACTTTCAATAGAATTTCGATTTCCGGACCGATAATGTTCTGGATGGAAAAAGGCCTGCGTAACAGCGGGTCAACGCCGCTTCCGACACGGATATGGACAAACTGTCCCGGTTCCCCGATTTTTGCGATTTGCGGTGAGTGATAACGAATCAAAAATAAACCGGGATGGATTTCTTCACGGTAAACAATTGCACCCGTTTCTAAAAACTTCAAATGCAACTCCTGCTAATCGTGTCCAGCAGGCAATGTCGCTGGACTGGGTGGTACTGTAGTGTTACTCGTATCGACCGGAATTTGTAAGTGTGTTGTATCCGGTTTGATGCCCTTTTCATTGCTCTTTAGTTTCGTAGTATCTGGTGGTGTAATAACCTTTCCGGTGTCGGGAGGAGCCAGAATGTGCGTTGTATCTGGCTTTGCAACGGTGCTCCCATTATGTATGCCGGTCGTATCGTGAACCGCTTTAGTTGTATCCACTACCAACGCTTTTCGCAAACTATCCGGTATCGCTCTGGTAACTTGTATCTTCGTTGTATCATACTTACCCGAAAGTGAGTCGTATTTTACGACCAGTGAATCCACCGTGATTTTGGATGTATCCACCTTTGCAACTTTCCAGATAGTATCAGGTGCCAATTTGGTAAGCTGTATTTTTATTGTGTCGTTTTTGCCTGAAGCCGAGTCATAGGTTACAACCAATGAATCAAAGGTTACTTTTATCGTATCGATTCGAATGATATTTGCTTTCAATATTGCCATCAATGAATCTGCTCGACGTGTCTCTTGGATATAGGATACTATTTGTTTTGTGATTTCTTATTTGTTTGGTTTTTTGTAATTGTTTTTTAAGTG
>CAZPUW010000639.1:0-1497 GCA_964589795.1 uncultured bacterium | reverse complement strand
CATCCTGGGAATCGCTCCTAACAACATATCTGTGATGTTGTATGCTTCGGTATTCGCCGATGCAGAATTCTTTCTATCTGAAACGGCTATTAGCGGCATAAAATGGGCAGTTAATGGGGGTGTATTAAAACAACTGATGCCGTATCGTTTGATTGTAATGAGAGCAACACCACCGCGGATTTGTTCCGTTTTGTCATATACGGCATACACATCCAGCGGGAGTTCCGATTGTGAAAGCCATTCCGTAGTTAGAAAGATGCTTCCCCGAGGGTGTTTGCGAACGAACTCATCCCACTGCGGATATTGTTCCTTAGTTAGTTTCTGTACTTCAAATTCAGCCATTAATCGGCTTACTCCTTATGTTCAATTATGTTCCTAATGTACGAAAAAGTGGTAAGCAGTGTGTTACTCATTCTAAATTGAACTCACGCTAAATCCGCTCCGGTTGACGAAACCGGAAAATACCAACATAAAATTTAACTGACCGACCCGGATAGATAGCGCTATCAAGGTTAAAACAGCTTATTTGCAGGAACGTAAGAATTTTCGCAAATTTAGTACTGTTTCATCCACCCAAAAAAGCCGCAATACAAGTAAGGAGACTCACTCGTGGCAGAAAAATTTCAAAACTTTATTAATGGCGAGTGGTGCGACGCGAAAAGCGGCGCCACCTTCGAAAACCGCAATCCCGCCAATTGGTCCGAACTAATCGGGACATTCCCTAAGAGCGGATTTGAAGAAGTCGATCGAGCAATCACCGCAGCCAAAGAAGCTCAAAAGTCGTGGCGGCTTGTCCCCGCACCGATGCGCGGCAATATTCTGAAGAAAGTCGGCGATTTGATGACCGAACGTAAAGAATTCCTTGCCCGCGAAATGACCCGTGAAATGGGGAAAGTGCTGAAAGAGACCCGCGGCGATGTGCAAGAAGGAATCGATACTGCATACTATGCCGCCAGCGAAACCCGCCGTATGTTCGGACACAACGCCCCCTCCGAATTGCCGAACAAGTACAACTTGTCAATGCGTCAGCCGTTAGGAGTCGTAGGCGTCATTACCCCGTGGAATTTCCCGATGGCAATTCCGACGTGGAAAATCTTCCCGGCATTGGTTTGCGGAAACAGCGTCGTTTTCAAACCAGCGAGCGATACTCCCCGCACCGCTACCGAGTTGGTAAAAATTCTCGCGGAAGCCGGTGTACCGAAAGGTGTCATCAACCTCGTCCATGGCGGTGGTTCGGTCGTCGGTAATGCGATTGTGAACGATCCACGGGTGGCGGCAATCAGCTTTACTGGTGGCAGCGACGTTGGCAAGCGCATCAATGAACTTGCCGGCAAAACCTTGAAACGCGTTTCATTGGAACTCGGCGGCAAAAATGCCCTCATCGTGATGAACGACGCCGATCTCGATAATGCGCTCGACGCAGTATTGTGGGGCGCGTTCGGTACGACCGGACAGCGTTGCACCGCGGCCAGCCGCGTTGCGGTGCACAAGAGCATC
>CAZPUW010000638.1:0-1500 GCA_964589795.1 uncultured bacterium | reverse complement strand
GACGATAAACCAGCTCGTGCGAGCGGGTCGTGAGCGGATTCTGAAAAAAACTACTGCTCCGGCATTGAAGAACTGCCCGCAGAAGCGCGGTGTTTGCACTCGTGTCTATACAACTACACCGAAGAAACCGAATTCCGCGTTACGTAAAGTTGCGCGTGTAAGATTATCTACGGGAATGGAAGTCACGGCTTATATACCGGGCGAAGGACACAATCTTCAGGAACACAGCATTGTGATGATTCGCGGCGGTCGTGTCAAAGATTTACCCGGTGTTCGTTACCACATCATTCGCGGTAAACTTGATTCATCCGGTGTCGAGAAACGTCGTCAAGGACGTTCGAAATACGGTGCTAAACGACCGAAGGCGGGAGCTTCCGCCACGGCGAAAAAGAAGTAAGACCAGCGGGAAGACGTAGCAAATGGCTCGGCGAAAAAAAATAGCAAAGCGCGAAATCCTGCCCGATCCCAAGTTCGGCAGCGTATTGATTTCGAAGTTTATCAACAACCTGATGCAACGCGGTAAAAAAGCGGTTGCAGAAAAAATATTCTACGATGCCGTCGATTTGATTCGCGAAAAGGCAAAGTCAGACGGTATCGAAGTATTTGAAAAAGCACTGAAGAATGTCGGCCCGTTGTTGGAAGTAAAATCCCGGCGCGTAGGTGGTGCGACATATCAAGTGCCAATCGAAGTGAACATGGAGCGGCGTGAAGCATTGGCGATGCGATGGTTGATTACTTCTTCCCGCTCACGCAGCGAAAAAACGATGGCTGAAAGACTCTCCGGTGAATTCATGGCGGCATCCCGCGGTGAAGGCAACGCGATCAAGAAACGGGACGATACTCACAAGATGGCTGAAGCGAACCGCGCGTTCGCACACTTCCGTTGGTAAGTATCCGCAGATAGTCTAGTACACCAAACGTTTATCGGATATATAAAAGCTTCTTACCGAAGCGGTGTAAGAAGCTAATCTATTTTTATCGCTTAACTTGCCGAAATCGGCAAATCTCATAGAGGAAAACCGGGCAGTTCATGACACAATTGGAACGTCTTTCGAGCATCCGAAATATCGGCATCATGGCACATATCGACGCCGGTAAAACAACTACCACCGAGCGGATACTCTTCTATACGGGAAAGACGCATAAAATGGGTGAGGTGCATGAAGGCGCCGCCGTCATGGATTGGATGGAGCAGGAAAAAGAACGCGGCATCACCATTACATCCGCTGCGACTACCTGCTATTGGCGCGAACATCGCATCAATATCATCGACACCCCGGGCCATGTCGATTTTACGGTTGAAGTAGAACGTTCTTTGAGAGTTTTGGATGGCGCAGTCGCCGTGTTCTGTGCGGTCGGCGGGGTAGAACCACAGTCGGAAACGGTGTGGCGACAAGCGAATAAATACGGCGTACCGCGCATCGCATATGTGAACAAAATGGATCGCGTAGGGGCCGATTTTTACAATGTCGTCGCGATGATTAAAGACCGTCTTGGCGC
>CAZPUW010000637.1:0-1513 GCA_964589795.1 uncultured bacterium | reverse complement strand
CGCGCGGACCAAATCCAGACCGCGCTACTTGAAATCACCAAATCATACGGCACAGCACACAATCTCGAAGAAATGCTATCGGTATTCCACGAACAGTTATCGAAATTGATGGTAGCAAGGAATTTCTACGTAGCCCTATACCACCCCGATTTAGAACTCTACTCGTTCCCGTATTATGTCGATCCCTTCGACGAGCCGATTTTAACCAACGCGTACCACAAATTAGACCACTCGCTTACAGATTATGTACGCCGTACCGGTAAGCCATTGCTCGCTGACCAAAAGAAAATGCAGGAATTGCTGGAAGCGGGCGAAATCGACATTGTGGGGCGCCATGCAAATTGCTGGTTGGGTGTACCGTTACAAACTCAACGCGGTATTATCGGCGTATGTGCGATACAATCCTATTTGCCGGGGAAAGAATATTCGTTAAGCGATTTAGAATTAATCCGGTTTGTCGCTTCCAATATCTCCTCGGCTATCGAACTTAAATTCTCCGAAGAAGAGCGCAAACGGCTGGTGGCAGCTATTGAAGCGGCATCGGAAAGCATCGCACTACTCGATATCAACGATGTAATCCTATACGCAAATCCGGCTTTTCAGAAAATTACCGGATATACGCCGGCTGAAGCGATCAATAAAAACCGTATCGAACTGTTGAAACCGAACGAAGATGACCCACGCCAAAACGAAGATATGAGCCGTGTATCTAAAAAAGGGGAAGAGTGGCGGGGTACTCAAACAATTCGGACGAAGGAAGGAACACTCCTTTACCTCGAAAGCACGCTATCTCCGATCCGTGACGATAAAGGGCGAGTAGTCAATATTATTAAGGTGGATCGCGACATCACCCGCGAACATATCCTCGAAGACCAATTACGGCAATCACAAAAGTTGGAAGCGATTGGGCAATTGGCAGGTGGAATTGCACACGACTTTAATAATTTACTCACCGCCATCATTGGTAACATAAGTCTCGCAAAGATCGGTACACCGGAGCAAATCCAGGCATGTTTGGACGATGCGGAGCGCGCTTCGAGCAGGGCGAGCGGGTTGGTAAAACAAATTTTAACATTCAGCCGCCGCTCGGATATGCAAGTAGAAGTAACCGACCTTGCAATTATTCTTGATGAAATCTCGAGCATGGTTCGCAACACCATCGACCGTAAAATCGACTTTACTGTTAGTTACGATAATTTACATAGTCAGGTTATCGCCGATACCGTCCAACTCCATCAGGTGATCCTGAATTTATGCGTCAATGCGCGCGACGCGTTGCTCGAAGTTCCCGATGAGAAATTCGCACGGGTACCACCTAAGCTTCAAGTAATCGCAGAAGACATCGAAAAAACGTTAGAGGACATTCAGGAAAATCCGAATGCGAGACCGGGAAAATTCGTAAAAGTTGCCGTGATAGATAATGGTGCGGGAATGTCACAAGAAACAATGCAACGAATTTTCGAACCATTCTTTACCACCAAACCGACGGGAGTAGGAACCGGTTTAGGGTTAG
>CAZPUW010000636.1:0-1524 GCA_964589795.1 uncultured bacterium | reverse complement strand
AGTCGAATCTGGAACTGATAAATCTTAACGAAGTAATAGAAGAAACCGAACAGAGTTGGGAACCGGTACTTCGAGCTTCTCGCATTCAATTTGCTGTGAAGAAACCCGCCGCTGGTACCATCGGAATGTTCCACCGGGATTTACTGCTCGTGATGCTGGATAACTTATTGGATAACAGTTTCCGGGCAATATCCAAGCGCCGCCAATCCGAAATAAATGATGCGCCAATGGAGATTGTATTGTCGATGGAGTTGACTTCTACCCAACAAGCAAAAATCAGTGTCGTGGATACCGGAACCGGATTCGATACCAATCAGGTACGAAAACTTCTTAACGTAAGATTTCTACAAACCAGTTTGATGAACCCTGATCCCGGTATTGGAGTGGGTCTTCGTCTGGTTAAGGAAATTGTTGACCGCCATAAAGGGCGAATAAATGTATCCAATACTCCCGAAGGTGGAGCAAAAATGGAAATAACGTTACCATTGAGCAACCAGTAGATGGCACGCATACTCATCATCGAAGACGACCCGGTTATCGGTGAGACGCTTCGTGATCAACTCTTACGCGAGGGCTTTGAAGTTCATTTGGTAACCAATGGACGTAAAGGTCTATCGGAAGCGAGTACCGGAGGGTATCATCTCATCCTGCTCGATTTAATGCTCCCATTGTTAGACGGGATGCACGTATTAAAACGGTTGCGGGAAGCGATGATAACAACTCCGGTCATTATCGAGACCGCGAAAAATACCGAAGCGGAAAAAATCGATGGGTTTCTTTCCGGTTGCGACGATTATGTTACCAAGCCATTTTCGTTACTCGAGTTGATTGCAAGAATCAACGCAGTTCTGCGTCGTAGTGGCTTTCGTGAAAACCGGCTCTCATTCCATCTGGATGAATTGCGATTCAATCCCGACGAACACTCCATTCATCGCAATCAAACGCAAATTGCTGTAACCCGGAAGGAATTTGAGCTATTGTATACACTCGCGTGTCATCCTAATCAAACCCTCTCCCGCGATTTTCTTTTAAACCAAATTTGGGGTGAAGAGACTGAATCGAATAACCGCACCATCGATACCCATGTCGCTTCGTTGCGGGCTAAACTGGAGCAAGCGGGAGTGGTACAAATAAAAATTACGACAAGTTACAAAGTGGGGTATAAACTAATCGTATAAAAAAAGACCGGACATTTGTCCGGTCTCTTTTATTGTAATGAAACGAATCACCACCCGACGCTAATCTGCAAGAACTGCTTATACGACGGTAACTGTCCCGGCGCTAAACCAAGTTCCTCACCATAGTAGGCATAATCGAGTTTGAGTATCCACAAATCAAGGCCTGCTCCCGCTGTCGGGTAACCTTGATTGAAACCACCACGTAAATTGAACCGGTTCAATAAACTGATTTCCGTACCCATGTGCCACTTATAAAAGAATGATGTACCGCCGCCGTTGAACCAATCCTGAATTTCTCCGGTAGCTATCCATCGCGTAATGATATCATCGTCGGGAACCAATAAAT
>CAZPUW010000635.1:0-1557 GCA_964589795.1 uncultured bacterium | reverse complement strand
CACTGGAAATCCGGTTGGCAAAGCTGGGCGAACGTCATCGCGATACCGCAACTTCCTATCAAAGTATTGGGTCTGTTCATATTAACAATGGCGAATACAATCTTGCATTGGAGTATTTAACAAAGGCGTTGGAAATTTGGATCGCAACTTTGGGTGACCATCATCCCGATACATCTGATAGCTATCACAAATTTGGGTACGTTTATGAGAGAAAAGGTGAGTACAATCTTTCATTGGAGTATTATCGGAAGGCGTTGGAAATCAGGTTAACCACATTGGGAGAGTTTCATTCCGATACAGCAGCTACCTATAACAATATGGGCAATGTGTATGGATACAAAAACGAGTACGATCTTGCAATGGAGTATTATCAGAAGTCGTTGGAAATTAGGTTAGCAATAATGGAAGAATTTCATCCCGATATAGCAGTTTCCTTTAACAATGTTGGGCTTATCTATACATACAAAAATGAGTTTGATCGGGCATTGGAGTATTTTTGGAAATCATCGAGATTAAAGTTGGAATCGCTGGGCGATAATCATCCCGATTCAGCAAATACCTATAACAATATTGGGCGCGTTCATTTTCTCAAAGGCGAGTACGATCTTGCATTAAAGTACCACAAAAAAGCATTGGAAATCCTCTTAGTAATGCTCGGGGACCGACATCCTGATATAGCACTTTCCTCTGGCTTTATTGGCGCTGTTTATGATAGGAAAGGCGAGTATGATCGGGCATTGCAGTATTTCAATAAAGCACTGGAAATCTGTTTAGAGTCGCTGGGAAACCTTCACCCATTCATGGCATCTGCCTATAACAATATTGGGCTAGTCTACGATAAGAAAGGCGAGTACAATCTTGCATTGGAGAATCACCAGAAGGCACTGGAAATCTACATAGCTACACGGGGAGATCGTCATCTCCTTACCGCAAATTCCTATAACAATATTGGGCACGTTTATGATAATAAAGGTGAGTACGATCGGGCAATGGAGTATCACCAGAAGGCACTGGAAATCTTCTTAGCTGTGCAGGGAGACCGTCATCCCAATACAGCACATACCTTTCACCATATTGGACATGTTTATGATAATAAAGGTAAGAACGATCAGGCATTGGAGTATTATCGGAAAGCATTGGAAATTTTCTTAGAAATACTGGGAGACCGTCATCCCAATACAGCAACTGCCTATTGCAATTTTGGACACGTTTATGATAACAAAGGTGAGTATGAGCGGGCATTGGAGTATCGACAGAAGGCACTGGAAATATACTTAGTAGCACTGGGAGACCATCATCCCACTACAATAACCACCTTAAAAAATATTTCGAACATTTACGAAAAACTCGGTGACTTCGAAAAAGCTGCCGAGTACCGCACCCGTGCCGAAGCCGCCGAAGTGGAACGGAAGCGTCAGGAAGAAGCAAACAACAAAAGTGCGAACTTGATCGTTTCGATTCATCACTAAACGTTTATTAATTTGTGTAGATCGTCGTACGTGCAGACGTTCTTCTTAACAAATGTCTAAGCGAAATCGAAACCAAATTCAAGAAACA
>CAZPUW010000634.1:0-1559 GCA_964589795.1 uncultured bacterium | reverse complement strand
AGCGTTTCTGATAGTCAAGGTGTTACTGCGCAAGTCACTTTTCGCTCACTGGAAGACACAACGCGCACCGCACAAACAAACACGAATGTAAGAGGCGAATACAATATTGATTTACCGGCTGGCTCTTGGGCAGTGTCTGTAAACCCAACTATTCCTTATGCGCGACCCAATCCTGACACGATACAGATTTCTGTATCCGGCAACCATTTCGACAAGCGAGTCGTCAGTGCATATTTGTGGGTTGTCGAAGACGACAGTACGACAAGTTTTGCAAGTTATATCGAGCCATCGGTAGCGGCTTCAGGGGTTTCGTACCGATTAGACAAGCTTGAAACTATTACCGATTTGCGAACGGATTTAACACTGTTTCCCGCAGTGTTATGGTTTACCGGCAACCGGGTTGTACCCTTTGATACATCAGAGTTCTCCGCTATTCACGCGGCGTTGGCTCACGGTACTCATTTCATTATGACCGGGCAAAATATCGCGCAGCGAATGAACTCACTGGATGTTGCGCTTTTACACCGGTTTGGAGCTTCATTCCAAGCTCCGCAAATCAGCAACTACCATATCATCGGTATAACGTCCACACCATGGTCGGGAGTTGATACTCACATTGTCGGAGCCGGTGGTGCAAATAATCAAACGATGCAAGATGCAATCGGAGTCTATACCGGCGGAACGGTGTGGGCGAACTACTCGGGTTTATCCGGTACATATTGCGTCGTCGGTACGAGTATGCCCGATTCCGCGAAAACAGTTCTGATAACTTTCGGATTGGAAGCGGTGAATGGTAACGGTACTTCGTCCCGCGACGGTCTAATCCAAACCATCATCACTTGGTTACAGACGAGTGGAGTTGCGGATGGGGTACAGAAGGCGACATTACCGGATCACCTTGTGCTCTCGACGTATCCGAACCCGTTTAACAATGAACTGAATGTGAATATCGCGCTGCCGAAAGCGGGTGAAGTAACGATTGTGGTGTATAATGCGATAGGTGAGAAGGTGGAAACGGCGAAGATGTTTTCAAATGGTCACGTGCAATGGCAATGGAACGCTTCGCGAATGAGCTCAGGCATTTACTGGATTGAAGCCAAGTCGCGCGACAACCGGGCTTTGAAAAAAGTCGCGTATATTCGATAAACCGTGCGTTAAAAACAACTCTGAGGTTAAGATGGGAAATCTTAGAACAAAAATGGTCGCAGGGAATTGGAAAATGAATCTGATTCCAAGTGAAGCGATTCAGTTTATCGATGAATTCACCCGCTTCCTTCCAACCGCACATCCATACGAGGTGGTGCTGTTTCCTTCATTCGTGAATATTCCGTTCGTGTTCGGTAACCTGCTGAAGCGGCGCGATATCTCGGTAGGGGCACAGAATCTTTCGGAAAAGGAAAGCGGTGCGTTTACCGGAGAAGTTTCCGCGGCAATGTTAACGGATGCGGGTTGTAAATACGTGCTCATCGGGCATTCAGAAAGACGTCACATTTACAACGAACCGGAAGAGTTGTTAGCAGCAAAACTTGAACTCGCGTTGAAAAAGCAGTTAGATGTCG
>CAZPUW010000633.1:0-1563 GCA_964589795.1 uncultured bacterium | reverse complement strand
GCCTGCGGAACCGGTGCTTGAACTTCACGTACGGATGCAAGATTATCATCACGAATTCGTTGGATATACAAATTCACGAACTCTTCTTTACCAGTCGAGCGATCATCCAACCAATTATACACCGCGCCTCCGTCAATTGGTAAACCATGCGGATTTGTCTGTACCGCAGGCATCTTGACCAGATAAGCAAGGTGATCGATTAAGCCGGCATGGGGTTCCGGGCTCCATATATCAGGACGTGGAACGGTTCCATTCGCGAGTAAATGGGTAGAAAGAATATCGGCATCATTTACCGTATCCGGCGGCGGATAAGGATTATTTGCATCAGCATACTGTGTGTATGCCATATAGATTCCGGTACCACCGTCCGCTACGGGGAATTGCGCCGTTTGCTGGTTGGGCGCGGTATGGAGATTCAAACCCAACGAATCAAGCAGGTAACTGCCGTTTTCATCGAGATGCTGGACGTAGATTTGCGAAGCACTCGAATTAATACCGCGATAATCTTTCCAACTGAACCAATACGAATTCCCTGCAGTTGTTGCTACAGCATCCGATTCAGCTTGTATCGTTGCACCTAAACGAATTCCATTGGGACCCCAATTAAGTGTGCCGTCAGAATCCACTTTCTGAGCATAGATTTGCTGTCCTGAACCGTTTGCAACATCAAATCGGAACTCTTCCCAATGGGCGACAACCGAACCGTTGCTGCCGGGAATTAACCGCAACTTCGAGCGCGACCCAATCGAACCAATGCCGAGAGTATCGAAACCAGTTGCAAGTGTACGCGTCCAATTCACGGAGCCATCGGTGTTAATTTTCATAACACGAACTTGTGATAAATTATAATCAATATCATACACTTCAATCAAGCCAAGATATACGTTGCTGCCGGAAACAGCCGTAGCGGCCCACGTTTGTTCGTGTCCGGGAGATACATCGACTCCGATATCCTGAGAATAAAGCCGATTCCCGTTTGCATCGATGTGCTGGAGATGAACTTCATTGAAATAATTAGGTGCACCACCGGCAATGGTGTATGCAAAGTACGCACCGCCATTACCATCGGCAGAGCCACTGAAATAATCGGGCGCGGTAACCTGTGCGCATACTTCAACACCATACGGACCCCACATTCTCACACCATTGTAGGAAATTTTCTGGGCACGCATGGTATAGTGGCCATTTACAATATTCAGGTAAATCACGATTGCGCTTGAATCCGGCGCACCTACAGTAACAGGGTTACTATAGATTAGAGTACCATCCTGTGTAATCGTGTTTGTGGAATCGATGGTAACAGGGATACCGTTTTTAACTGTCGTTACCGGTGTACCGCTATCAGCGCTCGTTTGGAAGTAATACACGCGATTACCATACTGGGTATTTCTTCCATCGACCCAGAAACTTATCACGCGCGTAGAACCTTGTTTCACCACCGAATTTTTTGACACATTACCGGCGATATCGAATACGGTCTGTGTGCCATTCTGGTCAACGCTTCCGACGGTATTTCCATTCAAGTCCCATACCGCACGGTAAATAGGAAAACTACCCTTGCGG
>CAZPUW010000632.1:0-1567 GCA_964589795.1 uncultured bacterium | reverse complement strand
AAACGCTTCATCCGTTTACTGCGAATGTTTTTATCGGTGTCCCGTGCTTTTGTGCTGGTTGCCATGAGTATTGCTTACGATTGAAACTTATTCGAGTTCCAATATTTCCTCGTCTTCCGCTCGCCAAGCCGGATCCACGATGCAGTAAAACAACAGCGGCTCGGTGTTGAAATTCGCGACCGATTGCCATGCTCCCGGAGGGATATGCACGATAGTACCGGTGCTGATTTCCGCTGTTTCATCTTCGATCGTAATTACTGCAGAACCGGAAACGATGCAATAGATTTCGGTACTGTGTAATAACCGGTGACGATGTGTCCGTTGTCCCGGTGCAATCGAACAATACGCGATACTGCACTGTAATGAAATGTCGGATTCGCGTCCGGGATGCAACAGCTCTGCTAAAATTGAGCCGTCGCCGGCAAGTACATAATTGGCTGTGTCGAGGTGTTTGATATGCATAATCGTCCGTTATTCGGGTAAATTGCCCGGTTGATGTGATGCAAATTAGTGCGTGTGAATATTACTTATCGTAGTGTCCGGTATAAACTTCTGCGTGGGCGGTCGTAACCCGCTCCAACTTCTTTTCTGCGAACCGCTTCATAAGCGGCGAAATTCCCTTCAAACCAACGCACGACGCCTTTCCCTTCAAATGACAATATATGGGTGCAGATACGGTCGAGAAAGAACCGGTCGTGGCTGATAACCATTGCGCACCCGTTGAAATCTACCAATGCGTTTTCGAGCAGACGCAAGGTGGCGATATCCAAATCGTTGGTCGGTTCATCTAATAAGAGGAAGTTACCGCCGCGGCGCAATAGCTTCGCCAAGTGTACGCGATTTCTTTCCCCACCTGAAAGCTTACCTACATTCTTCTGCTGGTCTTTCCCTTTGAAACCGAAGCGACCGACATAACTGCGCGCATTCACCTCAATTGACCCGAACATCAGGCGGTCATTGTTATCCGCGATTTCTTCGAAAACCGTTTTCTCGTCGCTCAAATCGTCGCGCAACTGATCGACATACGCAAGTTGTACCGTTTCGCCCAACCGCATTTTACCTTCGTCGGGTGCTTCCTGACCGGCTATCATGCGGAACAGCGTTGTTTTCCCGACTCCGTTTGGTCCGACTACTCCGACAATCGCACCGCGAGGAAGAAATAAATCAATTGCATCGATTAGCGTTCGCTCGCCATATCGTTTACTGACTTTTTCCATTTCGAGTACAACGTTTCCCAAGTGCGGTCCCGGTGCAATCTGGATATCGTTCGCACTATCACGGTACTCGAATGCCTCCTGTGAGCGCTTCTCATATTCAAGGACGTGATTCATATTCCACTTGCTGCGTTCAGTCGTAGAGAGCCGTATCCATGCCTGCTCACGGCGTAACAGCGCTAATTTTGGCGAGCTTTTACCGTCTTTTTCCAGTAGCTCGATTTTCTGTGCGAGCCAACTTGAATAATTCCCTTCCCACGGAATACCTTTACCATTTTCTAATTCAAGTATCCATGCAGTCACGTTATCGAGGAAGTACCGGTCGTGGGTGACGATGATTACGGTGCCCTCGT
>CAZPUW010000631.1:0-1568 GCA_964589795.1 uncultured bacterium | reverse complement strand
ACCAGACGTGGGTGAATGAAACCCGAGCGTATGTGGACAGCGTTTCCGGCGGTAAAATCGGATACATTCATCTTTACGATATGGGTGGACGTGGACTGCAATCGTTTGCCCGCGAATATTACCCGCAAAATCAGAAACAAGGTCTGATTATGGATGATCGCTGGAATCACGGTGGTTTCGTGGCACCGTTGATTCTTGAACATCTCGACCGTCGCGTGTTGGAATTTGGTAAACCGCGTCATGGTTCGGTTTACTCGAACCCGTGGGGTCTCTTTATCGGCCACATGGCATGCTTAATCAACCGTCAGGGTGGCAGTGATTGCGAAACATTCGCCAATGGTTTCCAAGAACTGAAACTCGGCCCGGTAATCGGTACCCGGACATGGGGTGGTTTGGTTGGTATTCGTGGCGATAAGGGCTTTAAAGACGGTGGTATGACGACTCAACCGGAATTTGGCAGTTGGGATCCGACCGGCAAACATTGGGTAGTCGAAGGACACGGCGTTGATCCAGATGTAATTCTCGATTTGACGCCGGATGGTTTCCTGCACGGCAAAGACAATCAAATTGATTATGCCGTTAGTTACCTGATGGACAAGATTGCGAAAGAACCACGTACGTATTTACCGCCGCCGCCAATTATTCCGAGGCCATTGGTACCGGTTAAATAATCCATTTACATTGAGGGGTAGAAAATCATTCTACCCCTCGAATTTCACTCTGGAGAAAAAGATGAAAATGAAGACTCTGTTTATTGCTACAGTGTGTACGTTGTTTGCAACAGTGGTAATGGCGCAAACGCTGGATGAAGTGCTGGCGTCAAACCGTAAAGCGGAAGGCGGCGATTTACGCGCGAAGTTCAATACCGTAATCCTGAAAGGGAAAATGGAAATGCTCGCGCAAGACATGGAAATGCCGATGACCGTTACCTACAAACGTCCGAATATGCACCGCACCGACATGGAGATGATGGGTAAAACCGTTACCCGTGCCACCGATGGTAAAGAGTATTGGTCGGCAATGCCGGCGATGATGGGTAAAGGAAAACCGACGATTAAGACGATGGAACCCGATGAAATGAAAGAGTTCCAACACCATTCCAGCATCGACGGTTTATTGCGTGATTACAAAAGTTTCGGAATGACCGCAACCCTTATCGGAAAAACCACCCGCGACAGTATCGATGTTTATAAAATCGTTTTCACGGACAAGGATGATAACCAACAATCATACTATCTCGATGCGAAGACCTATTTGCTGTATGCATCCGAACAAACAGTAAAAGGGAAAGGCGGTAACGATGTTACGTTGCAAATGACGTACAGCGACTATCGTAGTGTCGGTGGTTCAATGTTCCCGTTCAAAGCGATGCAAAAAGCCGGGCCGATGGAAATTGCGATAACGTACGAAAGCATCACTCCCAATGTTGATGTCGATGATTCTATTTTTAAGAAAGCATCAGTCGAACAAGCACCCGACGAATCTAAATAATTTGTTGTAACCGAAATAAAAGGCGGACATATTGTCCGCCTTTTACTCGTACTACTTAGTAAAGAAACATCAAAAAC
>CAZPUW010000630.1:0-1572 GCA_964589795.1 uncultured bacterium | reverse complement strand
TTGATGGTGAATTTTCCGAAAGCAACGCTTATCGCCCAAATTGAAACAAAAATAGATATACTCAATGTGGAGAACGCGACGAACCGCCGCCATTCTTCCCACGGAATGCCTGTCCAACGGGAGAATTTTACCAGCGCAAACAGACCGCTAAGCAAGTCACCGGCGAATCCGAACAGGAACAGGTAAACGCTGATGCCCAACCAAAACGACGTGCAGAGAACGATAAATTCGGTTACACCATTCGGCTTCCAACGTCCCAGCGAGACTGAACCGATATAGGACAACGCGAGAAATACAACGACGGCTTTGAGCCAAATCGCACTCGCAGGGATGCCGAACGCAAGCCGGAACTGCCGGTAAACAACCCAATGCATTCCGAACAGAACAAAAGTCGCAATAGAAAAGAAAATAAGATACCGCCAAAAATTGGACACTATTTTTCTCCAAGAAGTATGGATATTATACGTAAAGAGTATTGAGTTCGAAAACCGACTGTTTTAACACCATTCTTCGTTATCCGATGGTGATTCGTTGGTATGAAACGTCGTATATTCTACCATTAAACCAATAAGGACTATAGTGTTCGATATTCTACCCGCTTTATTGTCCACACCGTTCCGTCACCGGGTGGTTACCCATCCTGATACGTTAGCGGTGGCATCGCATGACGAGTCGTCGTTTGAACCGGTGGTACCGGTAGCGGTCGTGCAGGCACATACAACCACTGAAGTCGTCGAACTGGTGAAATGGTGTAACCAGCACCATGTACCGCTTACCGCACGGGGAGCCGGTTCCGCGTTAGAGGGGAACGCCATCCCGAGCGCCGGGGGGATTGTCCTCGATTTATCGTTAATGGACAAAATTCTCGAAATCGACTTGGATAATTTGCAGGTTACGGTCGAACCGGGTGTGATATACGACAAGTTGAACGAACGGTTGCGGAAAGATGGTCTCTTTTTCCCCCCATCACCCGGTGGAAGTGCGGATGTGGCGACAATCGGAGGAATGGTCGCGACGAATGCCAGTGGCATTTATTCGGTGAAGTACGGCGGAACCCGCGAACATGTGCTCGCGCTCGAAGCAGTGACCGGTGATGGGAAATTGATTCAATTTGGCAACAAATGTGTAAAGCGTTCGAGTGGGTATAATTTTACCGACTTGATTTGTGGTAGTGAGGGGACGCTTGCAATCGTTACGAAAATTACGTTACGGTTGAAAGGACTCCCTTCTGCGCGTAAGCAAACCGCATTCCGGTTTTCCAATGAAACCTCCGCCGTCGCCGCCGTCGCCGATATGATGCGTTACGGGCTTGACCTTGCGGCAATTGAATATCTTGGCGCGAGTACTGTTCGTGCTATCAATAAATTGAAGGGGTATGGTTTAGTCGAGCAACCGTTGCTGTTCCTTGAAGCGCACGGCACCGATGCTTCGGTCGCAGAAACCATCGAACTCGCGACAGCAGTGGCGACGGAGCAAGGAGGGGAGACGTTCTCTCTGCCGGAGAATCAAGACCCGTGGGTTGTGCGGCATAATACGACACCGGCAATAAAACTCTATCGGGAAGGTTGGCAG
>CAZPUW010000629.1:0-1583 GCA_964589795.1 uncultured bacterium | reverse complement strand
CACCGTCTCCATCATGTCGTACGCGACCGGCACGACAATAAGCGTCAACGCTGTCGATGAAATCAATCCACCGATAACTATGACACCCAACGCCACCCGGAAATCACCCGACGGCCCCATTCCCAGCGCTGTTGGAAGCATTCCGAAAATCATCGAAAATGTCGTCATCAAAATCGGGCGCAACCGTATCGGCCCTGCGAGCAGCAACGCTTCCCGTATCGATTTTCCTTCCCGGCGCAGCCGGTTCGTAAAGTCGATAAGCAAAATCGAATTCTTCGTCACCAATCCCATCAACATGATTAGTCCGATGAATGCGAGCATATCAAACGACTTATGCGCAAACATCAGTCCGAAGAACCCGCCAATAACCGCCAGCGGCAACGAAAGCATAATCGTAAAGGGATGCATGAACGAATTGAATTCCGATGCCAGCACCATATACACAAACACGATAGCCAGTGCAAGTGCAAGATAGAGCGAACCGAACATCTCGGCATTCTGCGACGCTTGCCCTTCGTATTTTATCGTGTATCCAGTCGGAAATTTGTATGTCGAGAGTTGCTTCTTGATATCGCTCAGGATTTCACTAAGCGCTCTGTCAGTTATATTCGCATTGATAATCACCTGTCGAGACCTATCCTGCCGGTTGATTTGCGCGGGTCCGATTACCTGTACGAGCTCAACCAACTCGGATAGCGGAATCACTCTGCCATCTTTTAACGGGTATCCGTACGATAATAACTGTACCGGATCCGAGCGATCTGTGCGGTCGAACCGGACATTAATTTCAACGTCATCATAGCCATCGCGATAGGTTGATGCAGTCGTTCCGCCGACTACCGTACCAATCAACGAACCGACGTCACTCGCACTCAAACCGTATCGGGCAAGGTTATCGCGTTTCATTTTGTATTGGTATTCCGGTTTACCCGAACGCAACGAATTATCTAAATCGACGATACCCGATACCGGTCTGATTCGTTTTTCAATCTCAGTTGAAATACGTTTCAGCATTGTCATGTCGGAACCCTGAATATTCAATTGAATCGGGCGTTGTTGGATTGTAGCCGCTTTGTTTCGGATACCACCGACTTCTTCGAGCGAAATACTCAAACCGAGAATCTTTTGCAATAGTGGTCGAATCTGTTCGCGAATCTGCATCGACTTTCCGAGCTGTTTAGTGTTCACCAATATCGATGCCTGATTGGGTGAGCCATCCTCGGAACCCACAGTTGTGAAATACGTCAATGTTTCCGGGTGATTTCGCGTAATAGTTTCCGCCATCTCTACCCGCCGGTTCATCTCCTGCAGAGAAATATCCTGCGACGCTTCAATAACGATTGAATACTGGCCGCGGTCGCCGTGTTTGTCGCCCGATACTCCGACAATGGAAACGATTCCTATTGATGCGATAAAAATAACCGTTGCAATTCCAACGACAATCATCCGATGTGACAACGCCCATGTCAATATGCGATGATATTGAACATCCAACCCGTCAAACCAACTCGAGAACCATAGTCCGACTTTATTGTGAGACCGTTTGTCTTTATCGAGTTTGCGGAAAAAATATGCTGAAAGCA
>CAZPUW010000628.1:0-1590 GCA_964589795.1 uncultured bacterium | reverse complement strand
TGAATACCCGCCAGACAAATTGGGTATCCGCCGCCGCCGCCCGTCCGATGGTTTGCCATGAAACAGGCGAAGAGCGCGAAATTTGAATTTTCACACTGTCGGAAACATTCATTATTGACCACCGGATAGTGGTGTAGTCACGAGAATGCAAAGTATCCCGCGCAGTGGGACTCACGATAGAAAGATGTTGCTGGGTAAATATCCGCGCAAAATTATAAATAACCAATCCACTCGAATCCGCCGCCACGAATGCATATGTGTCCCGCACCGCAACCCCGCGCGCGAAACCGGGTGATACCCGCATCCGATGGTTAAAGCCCTGCAGGATGGGATGCGAACCGTTGGTATAACTGACTATATACAGACCGGAATCAGATCCTGCATAAAAGAGGAACGAATCCTGTTTGGCTAAACTGCGGCTTGTGTTCAACGAAATAGAATCGGTGTAGAACGGAGCCGCCGGATTCGAAATATCGACGATATACTGCCGTGGGCCGCTGACACTTGCCAGAAACGCTTTATTCGAATCGATGACAACGTCGAGGCAATTCTCGCTATTATGGATAGGCAAGGTTCCCATCAGCTGCGGTGAAGCCGGATTAGCAACGTTGATGGTTATCAATCCGTTCGCACCATCGGCGAGATACGCCACCGAATCCACTACTCTCACCGAGTACGCCAGTCCTGTGCCGGTTGGCACGTATGACCCAAGAATAGTGGGAGATGCGGGATTGGCAATGTTCATGATGACCAGTCCAGCGGCATCGGCGGCGAGATAGGCAATGGTGTCACGGACGAACACACCACGTACCGTTCCACCGGCAGTATGCGCTCCAATAAATACCGGAGCTGACGGGTTGGCAATACTCACGATTCGCAGGCCGCTGTCGCGCGCGGCGACATACGCAAAGGTATCCGATGCGAAAACTTTTTGCGACCAATGTGGGGAATTGTACCGTCCGACAAGTAGCCGGTTGGAGAGATCGGAGATATCGATTACGCGTAAACCGCTATCGTCATTGGCGACGTACGCATAATTACCTAATAGTTTAACATCATATGCTTGTTCGTGGGTGTAGCAGACGCTGATACGATTAACGTATAAGCTGTCGAGCGCCCATGAATATTGATATACAATAACGAGAACAACGCAAAGTTTTATTACGGACCAAATTGTTTTCATCTCCAGTCTCCTTGCTTCGGGTGAAGCGGATGGATTGAAATAAAAGTAAAGAACAGGTGGGAGGTGCGTGGTGCAATAACAAAATAACATAATATTATTTTTGTCAAAAGCGAAGCGGTCGGGAAAAATAATTTTCTAAATTTGCCGTTCGGCGATTTTCAATTGATCCGGTAAGGGTATCGCATCTTGCGATATTCCCTCCTGAATCAGTAAATCCCGAATTTTAAGTAACCGCTCTACCTTTTGATTTCGGCGTGGTAACTTCATTTCCGTTATTAAGGGAATACAATTCTGATAATGATTCATCACAGCTTCATCTTCACTTTGGAACGGGGGATGGGAAAAAGCAAGAAAGAGCAGGGAAACCAGTTCAATTAAAAGCATTAATTCAAAACATTGGTTTAGGC
>CAZPUW010000627.1:0-1591 GCA_964589795.1 uncultured bacterium | reverse complement strand
TCTCATCTAACTTACTGATAAATACAATCAAGTTCTTAGCAAAAGCTGACTGCATTGATTTCAATTCAACAAGATAGTTGATGATTTGGGTAATCTTAGAAGTTTTCTTTAAAGCCAAAGGCATCCTGTTACCTACTTGCTTTAACAATTCATTCTCGATCTCGATTCGCAAGCCAGCTAATCCCAAACGAGGGCTTTCTTCGGCGACGTACTCAAACCGGTAAGGTTTTCGATTGTCAGCAAGCGGTGAAATCAAGTCGAAACCTTTCGCTGCTTCTTCGATCTCTTGTACCGATCGAAATCCAATTTTGATTCCGAATAACTCGATAGAGCTGAGATAATAAGCGAGTAAGGGGAGGAGGAAAATGACTAACAGCATAACAGTGGTATTATCGACGGCTGGCGTGCCTTCGATCTTATAATGGATTTGTACGAACATTACCATTAATGGAATGGCGAGACTTAATCCACCAAAAAAACCATTAACACTCAAGAATTGACGGAAGTTCATTTCGATTCCTCGAAAAAAACAACAACGACCGAATGTATTTGCTAGTTATAAAATAGCCAACATTCGGGGATGAGTGACAGACAAAGACGTTATTGCGTTCAATTATTATTCAACTAAAAGAATGTCGAATAGCCTACAGACATTTCAGTTTGTTCAAAGAAATCAGGTCGTTTCGCTCCCGAGGAATATTTCAAAAACATAAAGCCAGCGGTTGAATTGACGTCACCCATTTTTCTTCCAATCGTCCATTCCCGATAAGCAATATTTTGTTGTGCTCTCCAGTTTTTGTTGAAATCCAAGGTCTGCTGAAAAAAATATTTCAACATGAATTGGTCGTAAAATGGGAGAGACCAATCGGCAGTCAAATCGGCTTGCCTAACATTATTGCTGTCCGTTTTATCGCCATGATTCGCAAGTTGCAATTCGCTCCATTTTGCTCCATAACGACCATCAAATGTGATTTTTAAGGCATGAGCAATTTGACTACAAGCAATTTGCTTATGGACAAAGATTATCAGTTCGCGACTATAGGGAACATCTGCAACTAAGGAAATCTTCCCCGTAGCTGTTGACCAATGGTAACTTCTCGGTTGCCAACCTTTCTGAACTCCTTCCTCATCAAACGATAATAACCCACCGAATGTATACCACTGACCTAAATTATAGATTTTGTTATAACCTAAATCCACAGAGCCATTGAGGCCGCCTTGAACAGTATCATTGGTATGATAACTCCCTTTCGAATTAAAAGAAATTGAAAACCAACTTTTCTGTTCTCTCTTCTGTTTCTCTCCAATCGTGAATTTATGCATGAATGCTATTGTGTAGTCTCCCACAATCGCCGTTTGTTGTGTAGTGGGTGAGTTTACCGTTTTAGCTCCCCAATCGAAATTATGCGATTTTTCTGATGTTGATATTTGATCTTTTGTTATGGTAAACTCATATTGCGAACCACGAGGAAGATACGTGAGTACGTAATCACCTGGATTACTAAAGCGGCAGTAAAGATCAATGTTGCTAAACGATTTCCTCATTTTAATTGGTTTAACATCAAATTCTTTATCACCAATCTTACCTTTC
>CAZPUW010000626.1:0-1593 GCA_964589795.1 uncultured bacterium | reverse complement strand
GAATTGGGTTGACAGCTTACTCGCAACAGCTTTGACAATGACACATTATCGCACTGAACGGCTTAGCGCCGGAACAACTTACCGATGGTTCGTCGTTCCTTATGACGTTTATCACCAACCAACGACAGCAAATATTGTGAATGCACCCTCCCTCACGACCTCTACCAATTCTTCAAGCTACGTGGAATGGAATGATTTACCACATAGTGGACTCGTTACTTTAATTGGAAGAGCAAGTGAATTCGGTTATTATCGGGCAGGACAGCCCCAGTATTATGACACGTTGTTTGCAGATACTCTTCATGTGGATCAAAGCGTCTTTTACACGCAAATTAATGCGCTCAGTTTTGGCGGTTTGACATTAGTTAATTTTCCGCTAGTAGCGTCAACTGATACAATATTGAATAGCAATGTTCCCACCTCGCTCAGTTTGTATCTTTCTAATGGTTTTATTTCAGCAAATGGGCAGCGTTTCAATATCAGCTCTCAAGACATAACTATAGGATCTACGACCTTTCATTGTAGTGCCATAAAATTCTTTTACGACTTCGAACAATATGGTTATGGTTCTACAACTTATCATGAGTCCATTTCTTTATACTTTGCGCCGGAAATAGGGTTAGTTCGTGCAGAAGTCAGTTATGCCTATACTTACTCACAAATGAGTTGGGGTGAAGGTGACGACAAGAATGTTTCCTATTCAATCACCGCACCATAAAAACTGAAAACAAAGAGGAAATTCTCATGTTACCGGGATACTTGCACAAATCGATTTTGTTCGCGACCCTTTTTGTTTGCTTCACGATTGTTTTCTGTTCCTGCGATACTAAAAAAACTTCGACGAATGTAAACGCCGGAGCCACAATTAGTGCGCCTACGAATTTGGTTGCCACCCGCAACACCGCCACCAGTGTCACTATCCAATGGCAAGACCATTCATCAAATGAAACCGGCTTTCGGCTTGAGCGTTCGGTTATTAGTGCGCAAAGCGGATTTATCCTGTATGCATCACTCGATTCAAACATTGTGCAATACATCGATACGATGGCAATCGCTGACCGACCGTATTATTACCGGGTGTGTGCAGTCGTCGATCCGTTCCAATCCCCTTATTCCGATGTTGCGACAGTCGCCTCCGTCGCTTTAACACCACCATCTAATCTGACCGCCACCCGTTTCGATACAAACCGCGTAACATTACAATGGCAAGATAATTCAAGTTACGAATCGGGATTCTTAATTGAACGCTCAATTGTGAGTGCCGATAGTGGATTTATTGCAATCGACTTCACGACGCTAAATTCGACAACGTATATCGACACCATTTCCCCCACAAATTTTACAATCTATTATCGGATCTGTGCCGTAATGGGAACGCGCTATTCGGCATATAGTAATGTGTGCATCGCGTCGACTTTTGTACTGAATGCACCGTCTAATCTTACCGCGAACCGAACCAATGGGAGCGGTGTAACACTCAGTTGGCAAGATAATTCAAATGATGAAAATGGATTTCAAATCGAACGCTCCACACAAAGCTCAAGCAACGGTTTTTTGATCATAAGGACAGTTGCGACAAACACTTTCACATTT
>CAZPUW010000625.1:0-1595 GCA_964589795.1 uncultured bacterium | reverse complement strand
GGTGTAAACCTTCAGCAAACCTATGACGGGGGTTATGTCATACTTGGTAATGCGAGTGCTACTGGCGGGTCCAATTCGAATATATGGCTATTGAAGACCGATCCGAATGGTAATGTAACAGGCATGCGTTAATCTTGGCGGTGTAACAGATAATCGTATGAAATTAAGTGAGAGAGCGATGAGTAACATACATTATTTCATACTGGCATTTCTTTCGCTTACCGTGAATGTTGTTTCGGCTTCTCCACGTTGGGTTGAGAAAAAACCGACGGGGCGGAGTCACGTATATGCTGTTGGTTTAGGCGAAAGTACAACATCACTGAGCGAAGCACGTAAGGGTGCGATAACCAGTGCAATGAGTGCATTCAACGCTGCCGAAGGCGTTACGATAACAAGCCGGATGCAATTAAAAAAGATTGAAGATTCAACATCCTACCGTGAATCTGTCGTCGATGAATTAGTTGTCGGTGGCGCGTCTTCAACACTTTATGGTTTGCAGATTGTCGAAACATCACTCGAAAGCAACACTTCACCATACCGGATGTGGGCGCTCGTGTCGCTACCTTCGCAAAACAAAATATCGTATTGGTCGCCGGTTTGGCGTAGTTTGATTATACCCGGTTGGGGCCAGTATTACCAAGGGAAATCTTGGCGCGGGGCCACGTTACTTTTGGGTGAAGTGGCATCGGTTGGTGGTGCGTATTTCACAGCGAACGAATATACCGACAGGAAATCGAAAGCAAACCATTCAAATCTTTTATCGACTCGAAACGATTATAATCGGCAAGCCGATACATACTATCAGGCAAATGTAGTGTGTGTTTGCGCTGCGGCTGCGTTATACGGGTTAAGCTTGGCGGATATCCTGTTTTTTACCAATAACCGCGCCGACATTTACTACTCTGCTACCCTTACACCACAGAGTAAATCTTTGTCACCCGGTGTATTATTCACTTTCACATTTCCACTTCAAACTCATAAATGAGTTTATTTTTCTAACAACGAATAGGAGGTTGTCATGTCAAAAGTATTGACCGGTATCATAGTTGTTCTATCATTGGCGTTGCTTTCCGGTTGCGGTACTAAAGCACTCCAAAAAACTTCAATGTCCGGGGAACCGGAATGGTACAAAACTCCACCCGTAAACAAGGATTTTGTGTACGGTGTCTATACCGCTACGTCGCAGGATATGCAGTTGGCCACCGATAAAGCGTCGGCTGGTGCCCGCGCTGATGTCGGAAAACAAATCCAAGTACAGATCCAATCACTGGAAAAAAGGTTTAATGAAGAAACCGGGTTCGGTAAGGATGCTACATTGCTGCAAATGTTTACCGACGTATCTAAAGAAGTCATGAATATGTCATTGGAAGGTGCCGCGATAAAACAGAAAGTCACCCATCGCGATGGTGACAACTGGCGCGCCTATGTACTTATCGAGTATCCGGTTGCAAATACGAATGCCGCACTGGTCAAAGAATGCCGGAAAAATACCGCATTAGTGACTCAGATGCGTGCCTCTGAGGCGTTTAAAGATTTAGAAAAAGAAGTCGATAAAGCCGCTGCTGCAACAAAGTAACAACCGACTTTAACCGGTA
>CAZPUW010000624.1:0-1595 GCA_964589795.1 uncultured bacterium | reverse complement strand
ACTTAATCCGCAAACATGCTATCGACCATCTTGATGAATTACTCATTCAGCTTGAAGAAAATTGTACAAAAAATGGTGTGCAGGTTCATTATGCCCGCAACACGAACGAGGCGCGGGCATTAATTCTTTCGTTGCTACAAAAACAAAATGCAAAACGTGTTGTTAAATCGAAGTCGATGACAAGCGAAGAAATCGAGTTGAATTCGTTTCTCGAAGAGAGCGGAATCGAAGCAGTCGAAACCGATTTGGGCGAATACATCGTCCAGTTGGAAGGAAAACCTCCGTCCCATATTACTGCTCCCGCACTCCACTTATCCCGTGAGCAAATCGGTAAACTGTTTCACGAACATATCGGCACCGACTATACCGATGACCCGGAAACTCTTACCAAACAAGCACGTCTGATTTTGCGCGAAAAATTTCTTCATGCCGACGCGGGTGTCAGTGGAGTCAATTTTGCTTGTGCCGACACCGGAAGATTAGTCGTCGTTGAGAATGAAGGAAACGGACGGTTCTGCACCTCCTATCCTAAATTGCACATTGCGGTTTGCGGTATTGAAAAAGTCATTGCCCACGAATTCTACCTTGCGGTTTTATTGCGAATGCTTGCGCGAAGCGCGACCGGACAGCGCTTCACCACATACACAAATTTTCTTGCGCAACCCCGCCGTGCAAACGAATCCGACGGCCCGGAAACGATGCACCTCGTGTTACTCGATAATGGAAGAAGCAAGATTCTTGCCGACGTTGAACTTCGCGAATCATTGTTGTGCATCCGTTGCGGCGCGTGTCTGAATGTTTGCCCCGTCTATCAACATGCCGGTGGCCATGCGTACGGATCCGCATATATGGGGCCGATTGGAGCGGTTCTGACCCCGCAATTCAAGGGGTATGAAACAACAAAATCGTTACCGTTTGCTTCGTCGTTGTGCGGTGCCTGCGCCGAAATCTGTCCGGTAAAAATTCCCCTACCTGAACACCTATTGACGTTGCGCCAACGTATTGCGGAACGTGAAAAACTGCGTCCGGGCATCGAGCGTATGGGTTTCGCCGCATGGGCGAATACAATGCTGAATCCTTCCCGCTATGAACGCGCAGGAAAATTTTTCACGATGATTTCGAAATTCGGATGGAACAAATTCATGCCGGGATGGACACCTCTGCGAAAACCGTTAAACGGCGCCACTATTAGTTTCCGCGAACGATGGCGGCGCGAGCGCGGAGGTAAATCATGACCGACGCTAAATCCGAAATCCTCGCATCAATCAAAAACGCGCTACTCAAATCCGGTACTAAAACTGAATTGCCACAGATTTCCGTTGGCTCGCCTGTTATCGATAATATCGTCGAACGGTTCCGTATGGAATGGGAACGAAACGGTGGAGAAATCGTCGGAATAGTCAAAAAAACGGATGATGCAGATGCGATTATTTACAAATTCTTAACGGAATCTTTTCATTCCGAATCCGTTTGGATATCCGATGAAACGGTTTGTAATGGAGATTGGCAAAACAAATTCCCGAACCGAATCAAAGCCGGAAATATCACTGCAGAACAGGCAGCACAATGCGATACCGGGATTAGCGGTTGTGAAT
>CAZPUW010000623.1:0-1596 GCA_964589795.1 uncultured bacterium | reverse complement strand
ACGATTTCAAACGGACTATATTCGCAGAAGCAATCCAAGAGCCACCACCAGTCCAAGTACCGGCAGAACCGCCACCGCGACCGGTCGCAACGCCGACGCCAATCCGACAACCGCGCCCGGCATCGATACCGCAGTCTCGCCAAGTCAAAGCCGAACCTCCTAAAGCGAAAGTCGGATGGTTTAAGCGGCTCTTCGGGAAAGGCGCAAAGTAGTGATCTTACGGGACACGACATTAGACGATCAGGCACTTGCAATTGTTTCGACTGCACTCAAAGTGCTGGTCGAAGAATCGCATGCGACACTGGCGTTACTAATCGGCGAAGATGGATACGTTTATTCGCGAGAAGGGATACCCGACCTTCCCGATATGATCGGCCTTGCGACGTTGGTTGCGGCATCTTTCGGCGCTGCCCGGGAAACGGCGAAAGTAGCGGGCGAAACGAATTTTGAATCGACATTCTGGAAAGGTGAAAAGAACGGAATCTTCGTCGTCCGATTATCGACAAACCATCTTCTTGTCGCATTGTTCACCGATAATACAACGCTCGGATTGGTAAAAGTGTATGCGGAGAAAATAGCAGTCCAACTTGGCATACTACTCACCGAACGGAGCCACGATACGGAATTTACCGAACTTGACCCGCAAAAAGGGAGATGGAAAGATATCGTCGAAGCACTACGAGGAGGCGGAACAGAACCGCTTGACTTATGATGCAAAATCAAAAGAAACGGAACGATCTCATCGAGAGTCGGATTACGCAACATAAAATCATCGTAGTGGACGATGAAGAAGATATCGTACTTGCGTTGCGAGGGCTTTTCGATTCCATAGACGAGAATATCGAGACGTTGTATTCGACGGATCCGTTAGAAGTAGAATCAATTTTAAAAGAGAATCCTGACGTAGAAGTCATTATTACCGACATTCGCATGCCGAACCTTTCCGGCCTCGACCTGATGGTTCGCGTCCGCCAAGAACACCCCAACATAAAATTTATCGTGATGACAGGTTTTTCCAGCCCCGAGCTGCGGACACGAAGTTATGGACTTGGCGCAGTTCATTATATCGAAAAACCGTTCGACTTCGAAGCGCTCCGCAAAGAAGTAACAAATATTCTTTCCGAACAAGATGAGAGTGGCTTTGAGGGTATCGTCGGGAGCTTGCATCTGGCAGAAGTAATTCAATTGTTAGGATTGAGCGGTCGGAAATCGAGTATTAAAGTTACCTCCGGACATAACGAGGGGGTCATTGCAATCGATAGCGGAAACATCGTTCATGCAAGGACAGTAAAGAATGTAGGGATTGACGCATTTTACGAAATGTTTCAATGGCCGGGTGGAAAATTTACGGTCGGGCCGTTCGTCCGCACACAAAAAACCATCGGTAAACCATGGCAATCGCTGGTCATCGATGCAGCACGCGTAGCCGATGAAGCGAATGTTGGCATTGAACAAAGCCACGAAAACGAAGAGGAAACGGTAAGCGACGATATCGACTTTGTTCAACCGTTAGAAACACCAGAATCGTCAGCTCCTATCAATTCACCGGAACCTACTATCGCTCCACATGCAGGTAACGAAGATCTCACATATTCT
>CAZPUW010000622.1:0-1606 GCA_964589795.1 uncultured bacterium | reverse complement strand
ACAATTCCACGATGTACCTGTGTTCTCCTCCGACTACCTGTATGCGACTACCTATGCCACCATCCAGATTTGTGATTCAACCCGCACCCGTGGTTTCGATATCTGTTATGGTCAGCAGTATGGTTCCGGTTTTACACCAGTATTTGATTCTACCATTGCAAATCATGCGATATATTTTACCACTCAGCATGACACGATTACACCAAACAACGTAGCAAGACAAAATACCATTCCGCTGGCATTCCGTCTCGAACCGTGTTATCCAAACCCGTTCAATGCAATGACAACCATCCGGTTCTCTTTACCCGCGTCCGGTTTGGTACATCTCACTGTGTACGATGTATTAGGTCGTGTCACTACGCAATTAATAGATGGCAAGCAAGTTCAGGCGGGAAATTACTCGTTAAATTGGAATGCTTCCCAGCTCCCATCGGGTGAGTACTTTATTAAACTCAACACGAAACTTGGTACACGATTCGAAAAAGTAGTACTCGTGAAATAAAATTAGTGAGAAATCGTCCGTCGAAGTGATGAGTATGTACAAACACATTCGACTATTGCCCGAAGAGCTTCGGGCAATTTTATTTCATATCAACACACTATGTATGTTATTATAACACAACAAAATACGCTATATACTTACAAATATTAGACTAATGCCCCGATTCCGCCCCACTTTGTCGGATAAGAATCGTAAGTATATCTTACGCTCTTATTTTGGGGGGATTGAATGTTACGCTGGAAACGCGGATTGACTGTTGCTGTGCTTGCGCTTGCTGGTGGAGGGGTTGCCTTTGCGAGTAGTGGCAAGCTCACAACTTGGTTTTTCGATCCGGTTACACCGATTTCCGAATCGGTACGCAACGACTTTTGGTATACGATGGCGCTTATCATGCCGTTTATGTTTTTAGCGCACGGTCTGCTCATCTATTCCATTATCAAATTTCGTGCGAAACCCGGGCGTCAGCCGGCGAAATTTCATGAGAACCTTCCACTGGAAATCGCGTGGACAGCCCTCCCCACCCTCACACTCATTTTAATTGCCATTCCGGCATATCAACTTTTACGTCGCATGGAAGTGCCGCCAAAATCCGATTTAGTCGTCGAAATCGTCGGTCACCAATTTTTCTGGGAATACAAATATCCGAAGTATGGCTTCGGTTACGCCGATCAACCCTTGGTCGTACCTGAAAACGCAACCGTTACTCTTAACGGCACAAGCGTAGATGTTATCCATTCGTGGTTTGTTCCTTCTGTTGGTGTTAAGTTCGACGTCGTACCCGGCAAACTTACGCACAGTTGGTTCAAAGTAACCCAAGCCGGAACTTACAAGGGTCAATGTTCCCAGCTTTGCGGGAAATTGCACGCGACTATGTACATCGACCTCAAAGTACTTCCGCAGGATCAATACGATGAATGGGTTCAACAAAAAATTACCGAGATGAAAATGGCATCCACCATCTCAATACCGAAATCAGATTCTACAACAACGCAACAACCGACAACTACTCCCACTAAGAAAGCCGGAGCGTAAGAATGAGCACAACACAAGCGAAAAGTGGTTTGATGGACTGGTTGACAACCGGTGACCACAAAAAAATCGGAA
>CAZPUW010000621.1:0-1613 GCA_964589795.1 uncultured bacterium | reverse complement strand
TCATGGATGACAAGGGTCAGAAAATGTCGAAGAGCAAAGGCAACGTCGTTGACCCTGTGACCCTATTCGATAAATATGGTGCCGACCCTGTCCGTTGGCTTTTCTATGCTTCTAACCCATGGAATGTGAAGCGTTATTCCGATGCCGCCATCGAAGAAGGTATCCAGATGGTATTGGGGCCAGTGTGGAATGCATACGTCTTTTTCAGTACCTACGCCGAAGCTGACAACTGGGTACCGTCCAACGAAATCGTCGAATTAACGTCATTAGATAAATGGATTCGTTCACGTCTCCGCTGGTTAATCGAAACCGTTACTGTTTCTCTCGAAGAATTTGACATAGCCAAAGCCGCGCAGGCTTTCACACAATTTTTCGATGAGCTGAATAACTGGTATATTCGCCGTTCCCGTCGTCGCTTCTGGAAGAGTGAGAGCGACTCCGACAAGCAAGCCGCTTTCACCACTCTGCGTGACGTCCTTTCGACTGTCGCAAAGTTGTTAGCACCATTCACGCCACACCTTGCCGAAGAACTGCATACTGGAATTGCGTTGGTTGACCCGACTGTTTCAATCAAATCATCCGTGCATCTTACTGAGTGGCCATTGCCGGAATCTGTCGGTGAACGTGTTCTTGACTTGGAGCGTCATCAGGAGCTTCTCCGTGAAATAGTTACCAGTGGTCACTACTTGCGGCAAAATCAAAATCTCCGTGTCCGTCAACCGTTGCGGGAGATAAAAGCATATAGCGCCGTACCTGAGATGAGGGATGTCGAAAAGGTCGAACAAGAATTTGGTATTGTCGCCGAAGAATTGAACGTGAAACGGGTCACCTTCGTTGATAACGAATCTGACCTTGTCACTTTCACAGCCAAGCCAAATCTTAAAATCTTAGGACCACGGCTCGGTAGCAAATTGAAAGCGGTAAGTGATGCTATCAAGAACATGACTTCGAGCGAACTTGTCGCAATTCGTTCCGGTAAGTCGATTCAAGTTGCGGGTGAAGATGTTTCTGCTTCTGACTTGTTAATCGAATGTGTTGCCGCCCCCGATTGGGTTGCACGTGCCGATGGGAATTGGATAGTTGCGCTTGACACCCGGCTTGACACCGAACTCGAATCCGAAGGTTTCGTTCGTGAACTTGTGAATAGATTGCAGAATGCCCGTAAAAATGCCGATTTTCATGTTACCGACCGCATTCGCGTGAAAATGTGGGGAGCCGACGGCGCATTAGCCCCAATGAACAATCCTGAATTACGTAATTACTTGGAACGGGAAACATTGTGTGTCGATTTGAAGATTGCTGAAGAGCAAGGTGATTTAACCGAACAAGAGGTTCTGGGTAAACGGGTTGCCTGGAATGTCGAGAAAGTATCAGTTACAAAGGGATAAGCAATGTCCGGACCACGTCTTTACAAACCGGAAGATGCAAAGCACTTCAAGGAAATACTCCTTTCGAAACGTGCGAAGATTTTGCGGGATCTCGGTTATATCGAAGATTCTGCAATTAAAAATTCGCTTGCTGATTATACCGGTGACGCTTCTACTTATTCGTATCACATGGCGGATCAGGGAACCGATGCGCGTCAGGCCCATGATGAACAGCAGCACGCCCGC
>CAZPUW010000620.1:0-1616 GCA_964589795.1 uncultured bacterium | reverse complement strand
CGAGTAGATCGTAAGCAACTCTCAGTGATTGTTGCTCACTAAGTATATGTGTACCAAATCCGACTTGAAATTCAGCGGAAAGAAAATCAGCCACTAGACCCACGCGTCCACGTATCCCATGACGCTTAAGAGCCTCAATCCTTTCGGCTAGTCTCCGAAAACGAATGAAAATAGGAATCAGTGGCTCTTCTGGGAGACCGCAACCAAGGCGAGCAAGGCACCCTGCTTCGTCTTCCAAAGCTGAGATCGTTGCTAACCAACGTAGCGTCATTGTTTTGCCGCAACCCTGCATACCAACTAGTACAAATCGACGGTTCTCCTCCAAAACATTCTTCAAATCAATGGCTGATTCTATGCTTGCTTGCGAATCTGAATGATCAGATGGATCATTGTCGAGAGCTTCTATGAGCGAACGTCTATGAGGACGAGAATCATCTCTGGTTTTCTCTCTGTCCTCTAACGGAAGAAGCTTCAAGGGAACATATAGTGAAGGAAGATCAGCATAAACCGTGGTTGCAATATCGAGGCCATATACTCTTAATGTTCGAAGTGATTTTACAAGTTCGGCTCGATAACCTTTCCAAAAATCAATCTCAGGTTTATTGCCTGTAACAATAAAGCCCGCCGCGGCTAGAATGTTACGATCAATGCCATCGTCCAGTAGTTGACAAATGAGGCTCTCGAAAGTATGGTCGGATTTTGCTTTTGTACTTACGTGCTTACTTTCGGTCACTATTCGAATAAGACTGTTCGCAAAATCTGTAGTATTCAATCCTAATGTTCTTAGTGTCTGTACGATCCAACCATACATTTCTTCTACGTCGGGAAGTTGAACTGCGTGCACTACTTTGAGAAACTCAAGTAAATCTGGATCGGTATTAGATATTGATAAGCGGGTAGATATTTGTTTGAGATCGCTGACAGAATCTTGAGTTGCCTCGCCACGAATAAACTCTGAAATCGTTCTGGATCTCAGCGCTGCATCGCAAATGATAGCCAATGGAGCAACTCTTCCATTACTTGCGAACTGCAAACTTACCTTATTTTGAAATTCCGACTTATTATCTTTCCATTGTTTCCATAACTGATTGATCACACCATTCGATATTAGCTTTGGCACTGACCAAATCTCATTGGTAACGGTTTCCTTGATTTGAGTAAAAACCCATTTACCACTACGTAGTTTGACGATTGAATCATCAACGTGAACTGATTTCGAACCGTGACCAGTCTCGAAATCAATTTCCTTTTTTTCCCATAGCACTTCTACAATGGGATCGCGGTCACCCATGAGCATTTTGGATAACTGCCAAGCGATATAGACATCCTGAAAATCGTAGCCAGCACCACCAGCTCTACCACCGCTTCGACCTCGTGGACTATTACCACGTGGATTCGAACTCTTTTTTTGAATGTTGGACTTGGGCACTTGTGAGACCTCACGTGTTGATAAGTTCAATCTGACTGTTACTTCGTTGTGTGTCTTGCACGGCTTTTGTGATTCGACAGTTCTATGATAAGTTCTCGAACTATATCTTTTTTTACTTCTCCGAAGCGTCCGTGACCATCAAGTTCCTCACAAGCGGCTTTGCGGACACAGATGACATCAACCTCAA
>CAZPUW010000619.1:0-1618 GCA_964589795.1 uncultured bacterium | reverse complement strand
CTCCAGCACGCAAGGTATCACCATACGACCACCCACCGGGAAGAAAAATCAAATCGAAACCGGTAGGCACCGGGTCGTTGTACCAAATTTCGCGCACCACAAAACGGTCGGAACTTTGGTACATGCGAATGGTTTCCTGATCGCAATTCGTACCGGGAAAAATGACAACTCCGACATTTTTCACGCTTTGACCTCGCGAATCTCGAATCGTTCCATTACCGGATTTGCCAATAATTTGGCGCACATCTCTTCAACCCGCGCTTTCGGTGTATTGGCTGGTGTTTCAATGAGAAAAACTTTACCGGTGCGGAGTTTATCCACTTCGGAAAATTGTAATCGTTTCAATGCCCGCTCAATTGTCACCGCTGCGGGGTCAAGCAAACCGTCTTTCAGAAAAATTCGAACTTCATAGGTCATGAAGCGGCACCTCCAGCGGATGGTTGTACCGGGTGTATGACATTGAATCCGGCACGAATCAACCCGCTTAGTAAATAGAAAAGCATAATCGGGAAAAACGCGATTTCGCGTAGCGCGAAGAAAAGAATAATACCAATCAGCAGAATAACGAGTTTTATTCGCTCAGCCATATTTTGATTCCAAGTCAACTTCGGAATCGAATCGTAACGGATGCGGGTAACCATTAATCCGGACACGACAATAATCAGGAACGGAGCGAAAGTATGAATTAATGAACTATCAACTTTACCCGAAAAGAGAACATATGCAGCAATCGTATTTGCTGCAGCGGGAATCGGCATTCCCATAAAATATTTTTTATGTTCGGTTTTTCCCCGCATCATAATATTGAAACGGGCGAGGCGAAGCGCACCTCCCATCGCCGGAAGAAATGCAATGGCCGTAGCCAGAAACGCCGGCATCCCAAATGGCGGCGATGCGAATTCGTGTTGGTAAATCAAAATGGATGGAGCAAGCCCAAAGCTCACCACGTCGCAAATAGAATCGAGTTCCGCGCCAAAATCGCTCGTACTACCCATCCAACGCGCAACTTTACCGTCGAACGCGTCAAAAACGCTGGCAAGCAGTATAAACACCGCCGCGGTGTAGTAGTTATCGTTGTATGACTGGACGATGGAGAAATATCCGCAAAAGAGATTTCCCAACGTAAACAGATTAGGTAGTGTATTGCGAAATGTCATAACCGGAAAATGCCTTCGTTACCACGTCGCGATTACTGTTTCACCGCCGTGCACGACTTCGCCTTGTTTTATTTTCACTGCGGCATTCGCCGGAATGATTAAATCCATCCGTGAGCCAAACCGTATCATCCCATACCGGTCGCCACGCTCGATTCGCTGTCCGGCTTGTAAATGACATACAATTCGCCGGGCAATCGCTCCGGTGACCTGGACGCAACGAAGGCGACCGCGTTTGGAGTCGATGTCGATACGTAACCGGTTGTTCTCTTCGGTGGCGCGTGGATCGTACGCAATCAAGAACTTGCCGGGAAACCGTTTAACTTCCCGAACAAGACCCGAAGCCGGAACGCGGTTTACATGCACATTGAAAACAGAGAGAAAAATCGAAACACGTTTCGCTTCGCCGCCGATGAATTCGTCGTGCTTGATTGGTACGATTTCGAGCACTTTGCCGTCACCGG
>CAZPUW010000618.1:0-1624 GCA_964589795.1 uncultured bacterium | reverse complement strand
AGAACTCTGGCTCACATTCGACGATGGCCCCGTCTCACCTGAAACAAACTGGACGTTAGAGACATTGGCAAAATTTAATGTACCGGCTACATTTTTTGTTTTAACGGAACGCGCTATCGGAGAACGAAAGTTGTTGCGGGAAATCAGCGCGCAAGGGCATGAGATTGCTCTCCATAGTTGGCATCACCGCCGCCAGTTATTCGCAAACCATCACCAAATATTCTCCGAATGGATTGATTCAAGAAATCGCATCGAAAATATACTCGGTAAGAAAATAAACCGGTTCCGGCCACCGTACGCCGTACCACCATTGTTATGCTGGTCGAAATTACTCAATGAGGGGTTAAAACCGGTTTATTTGACTTGGATGGTAGGTGATTACGTGCCAGATTTGGATGCAACCGGTGTAGTGAAGCAGTTGCGAAAGAAAGTGGAACAGGGTAATATTCTATTATTACATGATGGAGGACCGGCTCCTCATATTTTCCGAACGATTCTTCCCGATCTTCTAACACAATTCACAAATGACGGCTGGCAATTTATCATCCCAACTGACCAACAATTGTTATGATTATTATAATTATTGTATTTGCAATAATTTACTGTTCTGCTTTTCTCATCGGGTTTTCGGTTACACTCCGAAATCCATGGCAAGCACACGAACGTACCGAGCAGGTAAGTATTGTACTCTGTGCGCGTAATGAAGAACGCGCCCTTCCGAAGACATTA
This sequence comes from uncultured bacterium, assembly GCA_964589795.1. Taxonomy (GTDB): domain Bacteria; phylum Electryoneota; class JAOADG01; order JAOADG01; family JAOADG01. Next base: position 895 of record CAZPUW010000618.1, on the reverse strand, counting down.
GCCGCATTTGAAGCGCAGGAATATCCATCGGAATTAATCGAATGGATACTTGTCGACCATAATTCCTCCGACAACACCAATCGTTTACTGCAAGAATTTGCCTCGAAAGACCCTACATGCAGACGAGTGATAGCCGCACCAGATGAAGTGGAGGGGTTACTTGGTAAAGCCGCACCATGGCATTTGGGAATGGAAGCCGCTTCCAATGAAATCGTACTTACTACCGGTGCAGATTGTTTCGTACCCAAGCAATGGATAAAACACACAGTATCATTGTTCGATGAGAAAACTCAAATTGTAAGCGGCGCCGCATTACTTGTATTTACGGATCGGATGAATGGGTTAATCGCACGTATTCAGAATCTCGATATGATGATGATTCAGGGATTCGGGTATTGTTTATCGGTATTGGGGTTTGGAGGTGCGGGGCTTTCAAACAATTACGCCTTGCGTCGAAGCGCATATCGTAAAGTCGGTGGTTTTCCGAAAATCGGTTTTTCGATTTGCGAAGATGTGCGGTTATCCCAAGCAATTCTTTCCGAATATGGTTCGAACACAATACGTTACCACCTCGACCGGTTAAGTACCCCTACTACGGATCCCGAGCCGCTCAAACGAATCTTCAATATGAAAATTCGCTGGGCGATGGGAACCCGCCGACTGGGAACGGGTGGGCTTACGCTTATCGGTATTGCATTTTTCGCGCACTTGTTGTTGCCCCTAATCGCAATTTTCGGCGATGCTGAAGTAACAAAAGCTGCAATTTGCGCAATTATCGCGGCGTGGGTTGCTACATCGATTTTCATCGGTGGCGTCGCTGGCAGAATGAAACGTCTTTCCGACTTAATTGCATTACCGTTTTTCCTACCGTACTTATGGATTTATACTACTGTAA
>CAZPUW010000617.1:0-1624 GCA_964589795.1 uncultured bacterium | reverse complement strand
AAGTCCATCAATCACGTATTCTTTCTACTTTCTTAACTTTCTTAATAACTGTTATCCTTTCTGTACCGGTGCTTGCGGCAGGTAATAAGCCATCGGTCGTTAGGATAAACAAAGGCGAAATACCTTCGTTAATACAGCGTAGCACACGAGGTATTCAGCTATCGCCGACTGAAAAAGCTCAGTTGTCGGCTTACTATCGTGGAAACAATGGAGTTTATCCTCGTCGCGTACCACCACCGCGTATTTTTGAACTCGATACCACAGGCGGCCCCGATAGCTTCGGATATTATTACCACGATAATTACAACGAAGAGAATGGCCCGACTTACAACTGGATTGATATATCGGGTACCGGTACGAGTATTACGTATAGTAGCTATGATGATGGAACGACGGTTATTCCGATTGGTTTTTCGTTTCCGTTTTATGGATCGAATTATACGCGAATAGCAGTAAGCACAAACTACTGGATGTCGGTTTCCGATTCATCGTTCACAGTATATAATCCTCCCGCTTCTTTACCTGACAATTCCGGTTCCTATCCCCGTGGTTTGATTGCGCCATTTTACGGCGATGGTTATCTATACGATTCTGAAGGCGGGACAAATACATTCTTTGTGAAATACCAAAATTTTGGTTCAGACACTTTAGTGGTTTCATGGTTCGGTGTCAAGTATGACAATACCTCTGATACTATGCGTTTTGAGGCGGTCTTAACCAGTACCGGTAACATACTGTTTCAATACAATACCATTACTAACCCGACCACATATTGGACAGGTCAAACAAACCCATTCCTGACAGGCATCGAGAATCCGGCGGGAACAGTTGCATTGCAAGCGATACATGATAACTCGACATGGGCAGTTTCTGGCCGGGCAATTTTGTTTTACCGGTTAGGTCCTCCTTCTAATCCAATTCCTGCTAATAATGCGACTAATGTTCCGACCAACTCTTCGTTGGCTTGGTCTGCCGGTCCTGCCGCCGCGGCGTATAATGTTTTCTTTGGAACGGTAAACCCGCCGACAACGCAAGTTGTTACTCATCAAAATGTGCTAACCTACGCTCCTACACTGGCAAGCAGCACTTCGTACTATTGGCAGGTCATCTCTCTTAGCGATACGACCGGAACAGGAAATACGACTGCGAGTCCAGTTTGGCATTTTACCACTGGTACTGGTTCAGCTCCACTTGCTCCAACCAATGGTGGAATCGCAAGTGACCCATCTCCTACATCGTCTTCAATTACAGTGACGTGGACGGATAACTCGTCGAATGAAACCGGGTTCCCGATTTACAAAATGGCAGATGGTGATGCTTCTTTCACAATTGCCGGAACCGCATCCGCAAATGCAACATCATATACGGTAACCGGTTTAAATCCCGGTACACATTATACATTTCGAATGTATGCCGCGAACGCTTCGGCAACATCATTGAATTTTGCAACTTCAGCCGGTTGGACGAACCCGGTTATGGCAGGCGCTTTGACACTCGCACTTGCGGGTGGCGGGTTTAACTCTATTCAAGTTGCAAGTATCGGTGCCGATGGAAATTCCTCGGAAACCTTGTACGAAGTAATGGATTCCGACAACGAACAATACGTTCAGAGCGACAATACACT
>CAZPUW010000616.1:0-1626 GCA_964589795.1 uncultured bacterium | reverse complement strand
AACCGATAGAATTCGCGCGGCTGGAGGCAATTCCTACCACTACCAAATGCGCCTCCGCGAAACTCGGTGAAACCGATAAGTGAGATTGGTGTACTAACCGGTTGTACGAATGAGAAGAATGACTGGAATGAAAAAGAACATATTTGGCGTGCAGGTTAGATACCTGCGCTCTGTTTTTTAGGACTTTTGTCGCAAACAATGAAAAATAGTTCTTCATACAAATGGTTCGGTTTGGTTATCGCTTGGATATTTCTTGACCAATTCACGAAAAATTTGGCGGCTACTTACTTAAAACCGGTTGGTTCGGTGCAGGTGATTGGAGATTACCTCCGTTTGACCTATGCTGAAAATACTGGAATGGCCTTCAGCATCTCGATTTTTCCCCCATGGTTCCTTACCCTTATTGCTATCGGTGCCGCAATCGTTCTTTCATATCAATTATGGAAGCATCCCCAACATAATTTTCGAAATGTATGTCTTTCGCTCATCTTGGCTGGAGCGCTCGGTAACGTGATCGACCGCATCCATCATGGATATGTTATCGACTTCATCGATTCCGATTTTCCTGATTTCATTATCCACCGCTGGCCTGTTTTCAACCTTGCCGACTCAGGCATCACTGTTGGTGTGATTATGTTTGGCATCTATACCATTTTCGATAAACCTCTTCCCGCCACACAACCGGAAGCGACCACCGCAGCTTCCCCGACATCGGATCATACTACATGACAATCAACCGAACCGGATGGATTTGGTTAGTAATAGCAATACCTGTTTTCGCCTTCGCGCAAAATTCAATTCCTCCGCGCCCAACCGGTTTTGTCAATGATTACGCCAATGTATTCGCTCCCGAAAACACTGCCCGTCTCGAACAACTATGCCGAATCATTCAGTTTCAATTGGACAGCATCGAGTTTGCCGTAGTTACCGTTCCTTCTCTCGAAGACAATGCTATCGAAGAAGTTGCGGTTAGATGGTTTGAAGCTTGGAAAATTGGTAAAAAGGGGAAAGACAACGGGCTCCTTTTGATGATTGCACCAAAAGAACGAAAAGTAAAACTCGAAGTCGGGTATGGTCTTGAACCGATTCTGAATGATGCGTTGGCAGGAGAAATGCTCGATAGGGGTTTCGTCAACACGTTTCGGATGACTCAAAATTACGGTGATGCCGCATTCAATACTGTATCGCTCATCGCGCTTCGTATCGCGAAAATCGAAGGGAAGAAACTCGATGGCGTCCAACTCCAACCGGTCAAGCAAACTCAGCGACGACAAAGCTTTCCCTACCTCTGGGTCATATTCATTATCTTTTTTATTGTGATGCGCTCGCGTAGTCGCTATTGGTGGTTGCCCGGTATCTTTGGCGGGTTTGGTGGATTTGGTGGTGGCGGGGGCGGCTTTGGTGGTTTCGGGGGCGGTGGTTTTGGTGGATTTGGCGGTGGTGGTTCCGGTGGTGGTGGGGCCTCCCGGAGTTTTTAACTCGGTGGCACTCGCACTGTTACGGGAATAAGTTGAAATGAAGAACGAGTTTAAACGAGTTTAAAGGAATAACATGGCTGCTTGGATGAAAAAAAATCTAAGTTTGGATGAGCGCGTTACGATTGTAAATGCGAAGCTACAAGCTTCA
>CAZPUW010000615.1:0-1658 GCA_964589795.1 uncultured bacterium | reverse complement strand
CCAGTCGCTCCGCAGCGACATAAAACGAATCGGCATCGAGATGTGCGATGATATTGCTCATGATGCCGGTTTCCGAAAACGACGCGCTAGTCCGGTCACCACACCGACAATCGCGATATCCGAAGTCGGTCGATACGGTTGTTCATTGCGACGGGAGCCATACAAGAAGAAACCCTCGCGATCTCTCCCCAGAAACCGGATCAGATACTGACCATCGATCTGTGCCAGTACGACTTGTCCCGGTGCTGCTTCATTGCTTCGTTCAACAATTACCAGATCGTTCGCATTCACCATACCGCGCATACTGTCGCCATTCATCTCGATGAACATCGTATTGAGCGGATGCTGCACCAGATACTTGTCCAGCGAGATGCCGTCGGAAATCATATCCTGCGCCGGTGAAGAGAATCCGACTACCTGCCGTTGCATCAATCACTCCACTTCCCGGTACACACCAATCACGACACCCTGGATTTGACAATTCTCGGCAGATACGATGATGTCTTTGTGTCTGCGATTTTCCGGGTGCAACCGGATCGTTCCATCTTCCATCGGATAGAACCGCTTGATAGTTACACTGTCATCAATCAATGCCAGAGCAATCTGCCCGGAGTCCGCTATCGTCTGCGGTTTGATAATGACTTTATCGCCCGGCATGATCCCGGCATCGACCATCGACTCCCCTTGCACCTCAAGAGCGAAGGTCGCCCCACGTCGCAAGAAAATGTCGTCCAGCATGATTACACCAATCCGGTTTTCTACTGCCAACAGGGGCAAACCTGCCGCGACCCTGCCAATAACTGCCACTTGGTTCGGACGAAACTGCTGCCCTTCGTCGTCAATAACGACAAGTGATCTGGCAGGTCCCTTCCGCAGAGCTTTCAGGTAGCCTTTTCGCACCATCGCACGGATGTGCAAATCGGCGTTCTGAGGAGTCGTGCCGAAGTGAACGCCCATTTCGGCGAGCGTCGGAGATCGCCCTTTCGAGGAGATGAACTTAACGATCCACGTCAGATACTTCTGTTGCATTGGTGACAAATCGAGACGAGACATGACGCCTCCTTTCATTGTATCCAACATACTTGATATATCTCAAGTATCCTACTCAGAGACAAGGAATCGACTCCTCTTGCGAAAGCGAAGTAAGGAGAATTCAAGAGTTAGAAATTGGAGGAAGTTCTCGGAGAGGTGATGTAGGTAATTGACTCAAGTTAATGCAGTACTTAAATAACCATCGTTTTCCAATTAATCATCTTTTTCCAACATGTGCTGGCAATGAGCGCAGATTCCGTCTTCGTTTAATTCGGATTCTGGAATTTCTGTCGCGCACCACCGGCAGACTCGTTCAACCGAGCCACCACAGAATAAGCACTCATCATCTTCCAAGTGGTATGTATCGTTTGAGCATATCGGACAGGTTGTCGTTACGGGATTGCCACCATCATGGATTGATTCAATATTATCCGACGCAAACAAATCATTAATTACAACCGGTAAAATCTCGCAACTTGACCAGTGTTTCTCACAATCACGACAGAATAATTCAATTTTCTCGTCAGGTTCGTCTGTAGATTCTACATCAATTAATCCTGATCCACATTCAGGGCAATGAAATTCTTTAATCGCTTCTTCAACCCACTCATTGCGCCAATTAATAG
>CAZPUW010000614.1:0-1672 GCA_964589795.1 uncultured bacterium | reverse complement strand
GAAGCGCAACGCCGTGGTGTGAAAGTCACCTGCGAAGCAACACCGCATCACTTCACACTCTCATTAACCGATTCCGCAATCGAATCATTCTCCACTGACTTGAAAATGAATCCGCCACTTCGCAGTGAGAAAGACGTTCGCGCTATCCATGACGGTCTTCGCGATGGCACTATTTCCTGCATCGCCACCGATCATGCACCGCATGCCCCGGAAGAGAAAGAGCTCGAATTTGAGTATGCACCATTCGGTATTGTCGGTCTCGAAACCGCATTTGGCGTTGCTAATACCGAGTTGGTGAAACCGAAAATCCTCTCCCTGACACAAACCATAGAGAAGTTTACCAAGGGCCCGCGCATCGCCCTCGGTATCCCGGAGAATTCGGTCAAAGTAGGTAATCCGGCTGAATTGACTATATTCGACCCTGACTTCGTTTGGACGGTGGACAAATTCCATCTCCACAGCAAGAGCCGGAATACACCATTTCATGGCTGTGAGCTGATTGGTAAAGCATTTGGCACCGTAAACAAAGGGTGTTACTACTTTGTTTAGTTCGTTCTCCGGTCGCTATATTGAAAGTTTGGTATAAATAACAAAACAGGTATTGTGAAAGACTTAAGCCGCATCCGCAATTTTTGTATTATCGCCCATATCGATCATGGCAAATCCACGCTTGCCGACCGATTGCTCGAATTCACCCATACGATTCCTGAACGCGAGATGAGCAATCAGGTGCTCGACAATATGGATTTAGAACGCGAGCGCGGTATTACGATTAAAGCCCATGCGATATCGATGAAGTACACTGCGCGCGATGGTATTGAATACCTGTTGAATTTAATCGACACACCCGGCCACGTCGACTTCACTTACGAAGTATCGCGTTCCCTTGCCGCATGTGAAGGGGCGATTTTAGTGGTCGATGCGGCGCAGGGCATCGAGGCGCAGACGTTGTCGAATCTCTATTTAGCAATCGATGCTAACCTCGAAATCATTCCGGTGGTCAATAAAATTGACTTGCCTTCCGCCCAAATTGAAGAAGTATCGCACCAGATAATAGACTTACTCGGTTGTAAGCGGGACGAAATAATTCCCGTTTCCGGTAAAGCCGGCACAAACGTTGACCTACTGCTTGAAGCAATTGTAGCAAGGGTTCCGGCCCCCGTTGGTGATTCTGATGCACCATTACAAGCCATCGTTTTCGATTCGATTTATGACAATTACCGGGGAGCCGTTGCATTTATCCGAATCGTGAATGGAACGTTGCGCCGAAGAGATTGGATTAAATTTTTTACTACCGGTGCCCAATATGAAGCGGAAGAAATCGGAACAATGCGGATGGGTCGGTTCCCGACTGAGGAACTCACGCCCGGCATGGTGGGTTATCTAATTACCGGGTCGAAAGAAGTAAAAGAGACCCGTGTCGGCGATACCGTCACCCATCGCCATCACCCGTGTGAAAAGGCGCTGCCCGGTTATCACGAACCGAAACCGATGGTCTTTGCCGGTATCTATCCGACTGAAGCCGACTACTTTCAAGAATTGCGTGATTCACTCGATAAACTGCGGATGAATGACGCATCGCTCTTTGTAGAACCGGAAACATCCGGTGTGCTCGGTTTTGGTTTTCGTTGTGGATTTCTTGGATTACTCCACATGGAGATTGTGCAGGAAC
>CAZPUW010000613.1:0-1673 GCA_964589795.1 uncultured bacterium | reverse complement strand
CACACCGATACCATCTGGTCTCCTGCCGTACCGCTGCTCTCCAACCACACGTATTACTGGCGTGTACTAAGTAGGAGTACAACCGATTCACTAGCAAATCCGGTTTGGTCGTTTCATACGCTCGGAACTGCATTGAGCGGAACTTACACAATCGGTGGTTCGAATCCCGATTATACCACGATTCACAATGCGATTTATGATATCAACTATCTCGGTTTGGCAGGTGATGTGACATTCTTAATTCGCGGTGGAACGTATAATGAACCACCCGATTCGATTTCGGCCGCAGCAGGATGGAGTACAAATGCCCACCTGACATTCAAACCCGCCGGTACCGAAAGTATTGTTATAAATAAATCAACAACTGGTTTTGGTTATAAATTGGTCGGAACGGATTATGTCACGTTTGATGGAAGCAATCCCGGTGCGCCGGGACAAAGATTAATTACGATAAACTCCACTTCGAGCTCAGCAATGTTGTTTTGTATAACAAGTGGAACCGATTACTGCTCATTTAAGAATCTAAATCTGAACACGACTTCTGCAAGCGGTTACAATTTCTCTGGCACCGCCAACACCACTACGTTTAGTGTCAGTGATTCCATATTGAATTGTTACTTACAAGGCGCTGGTACTGGAATCTCATTATCGTACTTCTCAATGAATTGGACCATCGCTAATAATCTCATTTACAATTTCGCTAACTACGGCATCATCCAGAATGGAAATAATCATGCTGTATTAAACAACAGGATTTGGGTCGACAACCTTTCGATTAATTCCAAAGTCGGCATCTATTTTGATTGGGGTGCCAACGAGAAAATAGATGGCAATTGGATGTACGGTTTGACAGCGGGAATTATTGCGGAATTTGGTGTCGATACCAATACTTCAATCACAAATAATATGATTAACCTTGATGCTAACGGACCTTACACGCTCACTGGAATTACATTTTACCACGATGAACAAGCCTGGATTAAAATTCTCGACAATACGATTCGAATCGGTGGAGTTTCAACCGGTACCACTAACTCGAGCTGTATCACTTTTTCCGGTCAAGCGTATGATACCCTTGCAAATAATGTCTTTTTCAATGAACGGACTGGTGGTTCTACCGGATCAAAACATACTTGCTTGAATCTCGACTATAGCATATCGCAAGCATCATTTGTAGTCAGCGATTATAACTTATGGTCGACTGGAGATGAATCGACTACTGATAACCGTTATGTCGCAATAATTGGCAGTACAACTTATAACACGTTACAAAACCTGCGAAACGCAACGGGTTACGTATGGGATGTTCACTCGATAAGTGCTCTGCCATACTTCATTGCACCACCCGATCTCCATATCCAAACCCTTTTCCCAACAGCAGTCGAGAGCGCAGGAATCCATTTTGCTTCCGTTCCACGGGACATCGATGGAGATTTGCGCAATACGACAACACCCGATATCGGTTGTGATGAAGGAAATTTCCTGACTGGTACCGACGTTGTTGCTCCGGCAATCATGCTTAACCCGTTATCAAATTGGGGTTCTACCGGACAACGAGTTGTTCCTGTTGGGATTACCGATAATTCCGGTGTAGCAACTGGAGCCAATGCGCCGCGTTTGTATTATAGACGTTCTATCGAAATAAACTGGAACTGGCATGCAGCGGACTCGAT
>CAZPUW010000612.1:0-1678 GCA_964589795.1 uncultured bacterium | reverse complement strand
TACCATGTCAACAAATTCCAGAATATTGCACCCAATAGCCCGGCAAGTATCACATATTCGTTGACTTTCGCCAAGTCGACCATGCCATTACCTATTCGCTTGGCGACATGGACATCGAAGAAAAATGCGGCGACTAAATTAAAAAATGCCGCCCATAAAACGGCATTACGAGGGGACAAAACGCGGGTAGAGACAACGGTAGCAATGGAGTTTGCTGAATCGTGAAACCCGTTCAGAAAATCGAATACTAACGCAACTAAGATGACACACACAACCAGAGTAAGCATGGTTACCGTTCGGCAAAAATTTTATGAATGCTTGATTAAAATGGTTTCGAGCACATTGGCGACGTCTTCGCACTTATCCGTGGCGGTTTCCAGTGCGACAAATACTTCTTTCAGTTTCATTATTTCAATGGCGTCGGTTTCCTTGTCGAATAGATCCGCAATGCCGCGGGCAAAAATCGTATCTGCTTCGTTTTCGTATTCGTTTACCCGTTGAATTATTTTTCTCAGTTCATCGTCATTTTCCATTTTGCGGAGTAACGGTATACCCTGCTTCAGCACTTTAATCGAACCGTTCAACGATTCCATCAATTTGACTAAATCAGGCGGGAATGAGCGAATTTTGTACAGTAGGATTCTTCGTGCCGTTCCGTCGATATTGTCGAGGATGTCGTCGAGTTCGGAAGCGAGGACGTGGATATCTTCCCGGTCGAACGGCGTTACGAACGTACCGTCTAATTCATGAAAGATAGTATGGGTGGTGTTGTCGCCGCTGTGTTCGATTTCCTGAATACCCGCGACAATCGTTTCCCGGTCTTCGGGACGTGCGAAAGCGAGTTTTAAGATTTCTTCCGAAGCTTGTTCGATATGGGAGATGGATTCTTCAAATAATTCGTAGAATCGATCATTTTTGGGGAGGAGGATTTGCAGTAATCGGTCGAATCGCATATTGTCGCCAATTGAAACGAAGAGGTACGAATTACAAACGGACGTTTGTCCGGTGTCAAAGTACGTTATTCCGAGTGAACGTGCAAAACCCCTCACCAATTTGTTAGAATCGTATTAAAAAGGTGCAAAATTATTCTGAGACCAGTACTCCTCACGTAAATCCTCGGCTTGTCTGGCAAATGCTCCGGCATGCGATTGCTCCCACGCCATTAGTTGGAGGTAAAAATCGCGCAACTCACCGTAACCCGCCTCTTCGGCTAATTTTCGATAACGGTCAATGGCGGCTTGTTCGAGCTGTTGTCCGACCGATAATGCGGTCATTTCGAAGTGGGCGTCTTTCAAGCGTTTCCGCAAATCGTTCGAGAAAATGGGATGGTCCCCTTCCAAATCCGTTACCGAAATTGTGGGGAGTTTCTCAAACGGTTCATCATTCAATAGGTGGCCATATTGCCGCTTTAACCATGCCAGATGCTCACCTTCTTCGTGGGCAAGTTGTTGAAATACTTCACGTCCCTGGGTGTCGGTAGTTTGCGCTGCGGCTACCATAAAAAACTCGATGCCGCTTCGTTCGGCAATCATCGCATCTTTCAATCCTTCGAGTAATTCCGCTTTTAATTCTTTCTTCATGTTGCCTCCAAAAATAGTGTGTAATAGTTAAACGTTATTTTGTGCCAATCAAGAACAACTCGGTAGCGGGATGTACGCCAATCGTGTTCAACCGGTTA
>CAZPUW010000611.1:0-1678 GCA_964589795.1 uncultured bacterium | reverse complement strand
TACACCATCCACTACTCCCGTGAAGATTGCCGAATCACTAATTCGTCCGAGTACACCAACCCCGACACCAAAAGCTGGTACAGAACCACTTTCACAGATGCGCTCTGCCATTGCCCGGCGAATGACTGAAGGGTGGCAAGCACCCATGTTTACCGTTACCGTCGAAGTGCGCATGGATAGAATTGTCGATTTACGGAAACAGTGGAAAGAGTTGGAAAGCGAACATGCACCATCGATTAACGATTTCATCGTCTCCGCATGTGCGCGGGCATTAGTTCAATTTCCAAGAGTAAATGCAAGATTGAGTGGCGAAGCAATCGAATATCACGAAAAGCAGGATATCGGCGTTGCCGTTGCATTGGATGATGGTTTGATTACGCCGGTGATTCGCGATGCCGCAAATAAATCGCTTCAGCAAATCAGCATAGAGGCACACGCTTTATCGAAGAAAGCCAAAGACCGGAAATTGCAACCGGACGAATTTACCGGCTGCACATTCACTGTTTCTAATTTGGGAATGTTCGATGTCGTCCATTTCACTGCCATCGTGAATCCACCGGAAGCGGCAATACTTGCGGTCGGCAGTGTCCGGGAAACACCGGTAGTCGACAATGGTGAACTGGCGATAGAAAACCGAATGATGATGACGCTCAGCGGTGACCATCGCGTAATCGACGGTGCGACTGGAGCTAAATTCTTAGGGGTAGTTCGCCACTTGCTCGAAAACCCACTCGCGTTACTATAACATAAGACAATCACTTACGAAACGAGCGATTACACCCGCTCGTTTCGTTTTTTTTAGCAATTATTTTATTGGTTTATTTACATTTAGAATAGTTTTCTGTAAGCATCTTTTGTATCGCTTTGCTGCGGTTTTACCCGTATATTTCTATAGGAACCTTGCGTTCGGAATGAAATATGATACCGTCGAATCGGCAGGGAAAATCTTTGCAGTACCTCTCCCGGATAACACTTGTTCTCGCGGTTATATCGGTAATCTCTGTTCGCGGAACACCTCCCGATAAGCTTGGTGAGTGTACACTCGCCATCTTCCATCCCAATGCTACTATCGACGGAAAACCACTCTTGTGGAAAAACCGTGATGTATCTAACCCCCGCCAAGCTGTTCATCAAGGGGGTGGTATTGGTGAATTTCATTATGTCGGTATCGGTTATGCGGGAGATGGAACAAGGGTGTATGGTGGAGTGAATGAGACCGGATTCGCCATCGCCAACAGCAACTCATACAACATCGGAGCCGGTAATGATAAAAGCGATTTCGATGATGGCGACTTACAAACTACCGCTTTGAAGACCTGTTCGTCGTTGGAACAATTCCGCCAATTATTGGATTTGACCAACGCCCAATACGGCGGTAGAACGCAACCTTCCAATTTCTTCACCTTCGATTCATCAGGTGCAACTTCGATTTTTGAAGCCGGAAAAAATACATGGGTAGAATACCCCGTGACTGCAACCGACCAATACGCTGTCCGTGCGAATTACAGCTATAGCGGTTACATACCGACAAATCCTGATTGGGGAATCTTCCGCCATGACCGGACTCACGCACTCATCGACCATCTATTCGAAACGGGCTTAATCCATTACGATTCTATCTTCTCGATTTCCCGTGATGTAGCACCTGAAGGATGGCAAAACGGTCAATTTGCATACT
>CAZPUW010000610.1:0-1687 GCA_964589795.1 uncultured bacterium | reverse complement strand
ATCCTCTGTTAAGCACATTAATTTTCCTTCCCGTTGCCGGAGCAGTAATTATGCTGTTCCTGCCGCGCCGTGCCGAAAATCTACAACGTGGTTTTGCCCTATTTATTACCACCATCACTTTCGCGCTTTCCCTCGGTTTGTGGTTCGGTTTCGATAATGGTCAATCCGGTTACCAATTTGGCGAACGCTTTTCGTGGATACCCTCACTCGGAATAAATTATTTGCTCGGTATCGACGGTGTTAGTCTGCTTCTAATCTTACTTACTACACTGCTGATGCCGATATGTATCCTCGCTTCGTGGGATCCCATCAAGACCAAAGTCAAAGAGTATTATTTCAGCTTTCTTTTGTTGGAAGCCGCGATGATTGGCGTTTTTGCCGCGCTTGACCTATTCCTCTTCTATGTATTCTGGGAAGGGGTTTTGATACCGATGTATTTGTTGATTGGTATCTGGGGTGGTAAAAACCGGCTATATGCGGCAATCAAGTTCTTCTTGTACACGTTGGTCGGCAGTTTATTGATGCTGATTGCGATATTGTACCTCTACTTCAATTATTCCGGTGGTGGAACGTTTGATCTCGTGAACATCCTCGAATTAGCGAAACAACATCCGATTCCACCAACCGTTCAGCTATGGTTATTTGCGGCATTTTCCCTCGCCTTCGCTATCAAAGTGCCGATGTTTCCCTTCCATACGTGGTTGCCCGATGCCCACACTGAAGCGCCCACTGCCGGTTCAATCATTCTTGCCGGTGTATTGCTCAAAATGGGAACGTATGGTTTCTTCCGGTTTTCTCTGCCGTTGTTCTCCTCTGCAACCGATGCATTCATGCCCTATATCGTCATTTTGGCAATCATCGGAATTATTTACGGTGCGCTTGTCGCGATGGTACAGACCGATGTAAAGCGGCTGGTCGCTTATTCATCAGTTAGCCACCTCGGCTTCGTCATGCTCGGTATGTTTGCTCTCAACCATCAAGGTTTATCTGGTTCAGTACTGCAGATGGTTAACCACGGGCTTTCCACCGGAGCGTTATTCCTCTTGGTCGGTGTTATATACGAACGGCGGCACACCCGCGACATCGAAGCATTCGGTGGTATCGCCGCGATTATGCCGGTTTATTCCACAATCTTTTTAATTGTGACCATGTCATCGATTGGACTACCGATATTGAATGGTTTTGTCGGTGAGTTTCTCATTTTGAATGGAGCTATGCAAGCCAACTGGCCATGGGCGGCATGGGCTGCGACCGGTGTGATACTTTCCGCGATTTATATGCTGTGGATGGTACAACGGATGTTCTTCGGGCCGGTCAAACATGAAGAAAACAAAGCTCTGGCCGATATAAATTGGAAGGAACTGGCCGCAGTGATTCCAGTGTTGGTTTTTATTGTTTGGATTGGCGTCTATCCTGATACGTTTTTGAAAGTACTCGACTTGCCGGTTGAGAAAATTCTCGCGGCACGTGGTGGGATACATTTACAAACTCTATTACTGAAATAATCATAATGCAAGAATCATTTGGCATGCAGCTTTCGACGTTAGGCCCTACCCTCTGGATAGCATGGCTGGCTGCGCTTGCAATGATTTTTGATTTGGTATTCCCAAAGCGCGACCGAAGTTTGCGGATATTTGTTGCCGCCAGTTTATTTATTGAATTTTTCATTGCACTGGGTCGAACCGGT
>CAZPUW010000609.1:0-1687 GCA_964589795.1 uncultured bacterium | reverse complement strand
GCTAATTGGAATCGTAATCGAGTTGTATGGCGACTCAAATGTCATTCGTAACGTATCGGAAAAGATGCGCGCCGAATCGGGCGAAAACCGTATCCAAATTTGAAGTGAATCGTTCGCATTCGTCAGCGAATCTGTATCCACCACCCGCTTACTGAATTTCCCGGTAGCACCGGTCAGCGTCAGATAATGGAAGGCGATATTACTTTGATTCTTGATGACCAACAACAGTGAATCGGTAGCACCCGGCGCTGTTCCCGCAAAGTTAATCGTACTTCTCGATTGATACAGCACCGGTTGCGGTTGAATTGCGAAATTCAAATTCGAGGTATCATTGTACACGGGTGTGAGACCGCGTGCCGTAATCCGAATCCGCGCATTTGCTGTTACCGGTGCAGTTACTGAATTCCATGCCCAAAAACCGGTAGCGGCATTCGCGGAATCGACCAATAGTTCCCACGTTGACGAAGGAAACGTACGGTTCAATTCAACCCGAACACCGTTCGTTATGAAGTTGCCCGTGAACCGGATTGTATCCGGCGTTCCGACCCGGAATGTTTCTCCTCCATTCGGGCGGGTAAGTATAAGGTTACGTTGGACAATCGAAAAATTTGCATCTGAGGTATCGATTGCGAAGGCAAGGAAATTACTCTTCACCCATATTCGCGCTGTATTTGACGTGGATCCCGCGATTCCATTCCATGCCCAATAATTCTGCGTCGCTAACGACGTCGAATCGAGCGTTTCCCATGTCGAAGAAGGGAAGGTGCGGTTCAATTCCACGCGAACCGTTCCGCTAAGATTAGTAGCAATCCATCGTATCGTGTCATTTTCACCGCGATAGAATGTTTCACCACCATTCGGTCGTGTAAGTTGTAGAGCGGGTAGCGCGACGGTAAAATCATTCGCTGACCATCCCACAACAGTTGTGGAATCCGCAAGGTAAATTCTCGCGTGAGTGCTCGTACGACCGGAAGGATTCCAGATATACGAAGTCGTGTTCGCCGGGAGTGTATTTGTAAATACGGTTACTGATTCCGGTACCGCACCCGCATAACTAATTCCAATCGTCTTCGGATAGGTTCCGAAATTAGCCCACCGAATTGTATCGGGAATGCCGATATACGCTATCTCGCCGCCGTTCGGATTCGACAATGTCATTGCTCGCGCACGGATTGTTAATGGCGCGTTCGAAGTGTCGGTCATTGACGCGATATACGTCGATACCACCGCAAATCGGATCGTGGTCGAAGGTGCGTTCGGTACCGGGAATGTAAGTTTACCGAGCGATGCCGCCATATTGGAGAACAACGTCGTCCACGGGCCGGTCGGGAAATTGGATGTGTATTTGATGTTGACGTTGCCGGTTAGGTTAGTCGTCCACGTCACCGAATCAGTTTGACCGATATAAAGAACTTCTCCACCATTGGGCCGTGTTAAAGCAATGGTCGGTTGGATGACATTGAAGTTGGCGAAACAAGTATCGGCATAAGTCGAGTTGGTATGCGAAATGACCGCGATGCGCGCTGTGGTCGTTACCGGCCCCGTTACCGTCCATTGGTAAGTATTCGTGCCGTTGTCCGATGACGAAACGCTACTCGCAATCGTCGTCCATGACCCCGACGGATAGGTACGATTGATTTTAATATCGACACTGCTGATACCATGGCTTAACCAACGAACAGAATCA
>CAZPUW010000608.1:0-1690 GCA_964589795.1 uncultured bacterium | reverse complement strand
GAACTGAGGGAAAGCGATACTGCAACAAAGAGGATGCAGGAAAACAAACGGACATACTTCATACTCATTCTCCTTACCATGATTAACACATCAATATAACTACAGAATATGTAAAGATAAATAGAAAATAGAAAAAGAGATATTTTTTTTAGATTTCCGGTTTCGAAGGCGGGGTTCTATTTCACAAGCTCAACTTTTTTCGTTGCGATTTCACCGGGAAGAGTCATGTGGATGAAATAAGAACCGGAAGCGTTGCCAGTAGCGTTCCAATGGAGACGGTGTTCGCCGGTGTTCAGGTTCTCGTTAGCAAGTGTATTTACGACGCGCCCGAGATTATCGAATACCTGCACTTTGACGCGGGTCATTTGGGGCAATTCAAATTTGATGAGGGTACTCGCATTGAATGGATTGGGGTAAGGGTCAGCCAAAGAGAAAGTAGTGGGAAGGGTAGCATGTGATGATTCGGGAATGGAAAGAAGATTACTGTAATCGAATATACCGAGATACCGCGCTTCGGCTGTGTACGCCCAACTGTCATTGACAAAAACGCTATGCATCCAATTATTTTGCATAGGTAAATCGTTTTCTCCTACTAATGTTGGAGAATTAGGATTGTTAATGTCTAATACTCTTAAACCGATATTCCATTGAGTCAGGAAAGCCAAATTTTTGTTGAAAGCAACATCAGTTGTCCATACACCCAAATTGTTCGAATAATAATGACTGGCAGGGGTCGGTCGAGACGGTACAGTTATATCCACTACACATAGTCCAGAATCGGTTGCGACATAGGCGTAATTTCCATTTACTGCAATTCCATCGGGATAGGCAATGGCAGCACTACCGATAGTATCGGGATTGGCTGGGTCGCTCACATCCACGACAACGATACCGGGCCATGAAGCTAAATACGCATAACCATTTTGGATGGCTATTCCATTTGGTTGTTGTGTTGCACAAAAGCCAGTCAGAAAAGGATTGAACGGGTTAGAAATATTTACAATACTTAACCCCATTGTCAATGTATCATAATTTATTGTCGCAATGTATGCATAATTACCCACAACCGTAAATCTGGCAGCTCCGTATAAAGGCAGGTACGACACAATTGACAATGAATCAGCATTCAAAATGTCGATGACGTATAAACCAGAATCTGGAGTAGTGACATAGGCGTACTGATTTAAAATTGCTAGGCCACGGGTGTTACCCATATTACCGATACTCCCGGCAAAAAATATCGATTCGGGATTAACAACATTTAATACTGTAAGACCCGTCGATTCACCAGTGATGTACGCATAGTTGCCGACGACGACGAGGTTGCGTTCAAACGGGGAAAACGATGGAAGCAAGTATTGTCCTATACGCCGGACAAGCTGGGGCTGGGCAGAAACGAGAGAAATAAGAACTACGGTTTGGATTACGAGAGTGAACCTGATAAACAAACGATGAGTACACATGTTTGCTCCGGTGGTTAGTAGTAAAATATACGGCTATTTCTATAATCGTGCTAAGAGTAGAAGCCCCTCTGACACTATTTCACTAACACGACTTTTTTCATTACGACCTGACCGGGAAGAGTCATGCGGATAAAATAATTGCCGGAGGCCATTCCCGTCCCATTCCATTGCCAGCGGTACGACCCGGCGTTAAACGGGGCGTCGGCAAGAGTTGAAACCTTACGACC
>CAZPUW010000607.1:0-1705 GCA_964589795.1 uncultured bacterium | reverse complement strand
ACACCGACTCCGCAATATCTTCGCCGACAAGTGGCGTCATACCGTTGTAAACAGAATCGGCTCGATTCTTATCACCATGAAACCTTACGGTTCCAAATTCAGTATTGACCAATCCCGGATCGATGCTGCTTACTCTTACGCCTGTTCCGAGGAAATCGATACGCATCCCTTTCGTCAACCCGTGTACCGCAAATTTTGTCGCACAATAAACTTGTCCACCCGGATACACTTCGGTGCCGGAAATGCTGCCGATATTGATGATATGCCCCGAACCGCGTTTAACCATACCCGGGCTTACTTTCCTCGTCACATACAACAACCCTTTCACATTGGTATCGATCATCTCTTCCCAATCCTGTAGGTCTGCGTTGAAAACGGTATCAAGCCCACGAGAAAGCCCCGCATTATTAAGTAATACCTCGATTGCTTGCCACTCATCGGGTAAACTTTCGATTGCCTTCGAAACCGCATTCCATGAACGCACGTCGAGTGCAATGCAGTGAACCGCTTTCGCACCCAATGCCTTCAGTTCCGGTTCGAGCTTTTTTAGGTTTTCAATCCGTCGTGCCGCTAACAGTAATCGCGCCCCTTTGCGGGCGAATACTCTCGCGCAAGCCGCTCCGATTCCGGCGGATGCTCCAGTGATAAATACGATTTTGTCTTTCAGGGAAACCATACGAGAAATACCTCCGCAACTAAATTGAAAATGCTGATCACCAACAAAGTAGCAACTTGCTCGTTCAATCTCAAACGAGTCTCAATAACACCAGCTCTTGACAGCTCTCTCAGGATTCCGTAGCTTTTCATTGGGATATAGCAGGAGAAACGATGGTCACATCACACCGATTACCGGATAAAACCTTTATGATTATACAACACCGTATGTTTTCGATTTCGTTGATTATTTTTGTCGCGATACTCGCGGGAAATGTTTTTGCACAGACCCCGGAAGCGGCACAGCGCGAACCGTTGCGCATCATCGACATGCCCACCGCAGGGATCAACCATCGCGGAGAATTTAATACCGATTTGCGCGTGTATCCCGATGGCGGAGTGTTAGCAAATATGGGTATCGGCTTGTTCCGCCGGATGATGTTCGGTCTCTCATATGGCGGAACGAATGTTGTCGGTCGCGGTAAAATTGATGGAAACAAACTACCGGGTCTCCTTGTCAAGTATCGACTTTGGGAGGAAACCGTTCCCCTTCCTGCATTCGCATTAGGATATGACAATCAAGGCACGGGTCGCTGGAGCGATTCTTTGAACCGGTATGAATACAAAGCCCCGGGTCTTTTTATCGCCGCTTCGAAAAATTTCAAGTTGGGAGATGATAAAAATTTTGGTCTTCATGCCGTGATAAGCTGGAATAGCGCTGAAACCAAAGATGACCGTGGCGTTACCGGTTCGCTTGGTACCGACATCTCATTGAACGAAGAGTTGGTTGCCGTCGGTGAATACAACATGGCGCTCGACGATAACAAGAAAAATGTTTATGGTCAATATGCCACTCTCGGAAAGGGAAAAGGGTATTTTAATGTCGGTCTCCGGTGGGCGATTAGTAAAATCTATCTTCAATTTGAATTGAAAGATATTCTTGGAAATCGTGTTAATACATCCAGTCCCGATCGTTCGGTGTCCATCAGTTTTGCTGATAACATCAAGTGGTAAAAAATAATCAAGAGTAAATTCTTAAGGCGTGGTTGTT